>DASXEJ010000390.1 GCA_036490175.1 Pirellulales bacterium
AGCAGCACTACGGGCAAGATCTTACTGGAGCCAGTGCCGTGAAATCCTCCTGCGAGCCATCACACTCAACGTGATGATCCTCAGGCCATGCCACGGTTTCTACAGAGCAGGTCACCAACGATTTGCCAACCGCTTATCCACCGCTGTAGCCGCAGCATTACTCGTCAATGTGGGGTGGACGCCACTACTTTCAGTCGCAAAAGGCGACGTTCGCTCTAATGTATCGACGGTTGCGCTGAGCGGGATGCAAGCTCCAGGCGCAAGCCCGGGCACGACCTTCGACGCGCTGAATGTCGCTGGTCCTTCAATCAGTCCGACGGGACAAGTCGTCTTCACATCGCAGCTTTCCGGAGGTGCGTCACCATTCGGAGTCTGGACTGGCGACTCACCTGGCAATCTCACGCCGGTCGCACTTGTTGGGCAACAAGCGCCAGGAACCGCGTCGGGAGTGGTGTTTACCACAGGCGATATTTCTCCGCCACGAAACGTCAACAGTCAAATCGCCGCGGTCGGTCTGCTGGGAGGACCCGGCGTTAACGGAAACAATGATGAAGGCATCTGGGTTGGCCAACCCTCTATAAGCTCTCTGCTCGTTCGCGAGGGATCTCCCGCGCCGTTGCCAGGAGGACTCCAGTACGGTTCCTTGGTGGCAACGTTTTCAGAGAACCTGCCGTCACAAAGTGATTCAGGACGAATCACGTTTCAAACTGGCCTACAAGACAGCGGGGGCAACCCGATTGCCGGGGCGGCCGATTTCAGTGCGCAAGGAACAACGATCACACCGCTAGCCTTTACTGGCGGTGCTGCGCCTGGGCTGCCTGCTGGTTCGACGATTACCTCGCTCGGGTCGCCAGGAATTAGTCCAGGAAACATCGTCTTCTTCCCGGCGACGTACAACAATCCGAGCGGGCCTATCGTAAATGGGTCGATCATTTATGGGGAGAATTTCAACATTCAACCTGTTTCGCCCAGTATCGTGGCTCAAAGTGGCGGCATCGCTCCAAACATGGGTGCCGGGGTTACCTTCCAGAATGTGTCATATGTCTCCACTGCAGATGGTACGAATGTTCACGTTAACTCAATTGGGCACACAGTATTCTTTGGAACAGTTACGGGTCCTGGAATCACGCCTGGAGTGAACGATCAAGGAGTCTGGGAGGCCGGAATAGGCACCTCGTTCCTCGTGGCGCGGACCGGAGTTGCGGCGCCGGATGTGCCGGGTGCGACGTTTAGTTCATTTGCCGACGTCGGTATTAGCATCGAACGAGACGCCGTGCTGGCGCAAATCGCCGGCCCCGGTGTCACCGGCGACAACAATATGGGGATTTGGACAGGATTGGCCGGCAGTCTCCACCTAAGCGTGCGTGACGGCGACGTCGTTTCCGACGGGTTGAACCCGCCATTGGTCGTCAGTAACCTCAGTCACTTTGCAATGGCAGGCGTGGATGATCTTGTATTCGAATCAGGCACGGGCGCGGCGACGGTTATACTTGGCGAGGATTCGCTAAATCATATTGTCGTTATTGCGCGCCCCGGAGATGTGCTTGAAGTTGCACCCGGCGACTTCCGCACGATCGCCTCGGTGGAGCTATACCATGGAGGCGAAACCGGCGGTGGACCAACCCCGATTGACAATCAGAATCAGGTTGGATTCTCGGCGACATTCACCGACGGCAGTTCTGGGATCTTCATTTCCAACGCCCTAACCGCGCCCGAGCCCTCGACTCTAATCCTCGCCGCGTTCGGCGGACTAGCGTTGGTCGCATGTCGACACTGGCACGCACGCAGGGCATGAGCGAAGGGGGGCCGCGCCGAGTAGCTGCCGATGCTGTTGCTGGGCAAAACACCAGCGAATTTGGTACGCTGATCTGAAAGGAGCCTTTTATGAAAGCGTGGCTGTTTCAGGATCATCGGCAGAAACAGAAGCTCGGCGATAAGGCGCCCTGGTCGGTTGGGTGGATTGACCCAGACGGCAAACGCCGGTCAAAGCGTGTCGGATCGCACAGCATGGCCGAAAAGTTTTGTCGCAAGGTAGAGGGGCAACTCGCGGCTGGCACCTATCAAAGCACGAGCCGCAAGACGTGGGCTGAGTTCCGGGCAGAGTACGAAGCCAAGATTCTGCCGCGGCAGGCCAGGAAGACTCAGGAGGTGACCGTATCTGCTTTGCGTCATTTCGAACGTATCGTGGCGCCGGGCAAGATGTCTTCGATTAAGACGGAAGCGATCGACGGCTATGTCGCCACGCGGCAAACCGAGAAGGGTAAAAAGCCCAAGTCGACCGTCTCGCCGGCCACGGTTAATCGCGAATTGCGACACCTGAAGTCTGCGTTTCACATTGCTCACGACTGGGGTTATTTGGTGACGCTGCCAAAGATCCGGAAGATGCGAGAGGAGTCCCGGATTGGCGCCATTATGACTGTGGAGCACTTCAAAACGATCTACGAAGCCTGCGATGCCGTGGCAGCGTTGCCCGAGGGTATCGCAACCCCCGCAGGTGCGTGGTGGCAAGCACTGCTCGTCTTCGGCCTGACAACTGGGTGGCGAATCGACGAGATACTGTCACTCCGTCGGGACGACGTCGACCTCAAGACGGGCGCGATCCTGACGCGCGCGGTCTCAAATAAGGGGCGGCGCGATGAACTAGACTATCTCACGCCAGAAGCCTTGGACCATGTTCGAGGCGTGGTCGGATTCGAGCCACTCCTGTTCTGGTGGCCACACGACCGCGGTGCCTTATGGGACGAGTTCCAGCGCATACAAAACGCTGCTGGGATTGCCCTCGTGTGTCCCGACGCTGCACGGCACCAATGCACTGCCTCGTGTAGTTTCTACGGCTTCCACGCCTTGAGGCGAGGCTACGCAACCATGAATGTGGAGCGGATGTCAGCTCCTGAACTCCAAAGAAAGATGCGGCACAAGTCGTTCTCCACGACGCTCCGCTACATCGGCTTGGCGGACAAGATGAAGAAAGCGACCGACCGAGTGTACGTGCCGGACTTTTTGAAGACGGGGGCCAGTTGAAACGGCCGTTGAGTGTTTATGGAGTGTTGCGCTCAGTCAATCGCCAATTACACCCTCCATGTGGCGCAACAAAAACGCCCGAAACTCCATTGGCCATGGAGTTTACGGGCGTGATTGCGTAGCGAGGGCGACGGGACTCGAACCCGCAACCACCGGATCGACAGTCCGGTTTAAAGCACCTGGGGGTCGCTCGCGCGGGGGGCGAAATCTTTCAACGTGGAAAGGTTCAACGCCGTCGATACCCCCCCTGTTTCAATTTCGCGGCCGCGCGCGCATGGCTTGCTACGCGGCATTTGGGCACGGGCGTATAAGATTTTGCCCCCCTCTCCCCCCTGCAAGAAAACGTCGTCCCGCGATGCGCGGGCGGCGATAACCAGCGCGATGAATGCAGGAACGCCGCAGCCGCGAACAGTTGGTGAGCTGATAGACGCGCTCGCAGCGTTCGATCGCTCGTTGCCGGTTGCGGGGATGTGGGAATGCCAATACACGCAGATTGGCGTGTACACCGCGCCGTTCGCAAGGCCTCTCGACGCAGCATGGGATGCAATCGACGCCGAGACGATGGTGCTTATTGATTGCGACCACTGCGAATGGCAATCGATCGCATCGCAATAACGCAGGTCAAGGCCGGAAGCCTCGAAACCATCGCGGGCGGTTATCATCAGCGCGATGCTTGATCACGCGCCAAAACAGCACGCCGTTGTGACGGTAGTTTTCCAGCCATCCTCTCAGCGGCTTCGCTAACGGTGATGTGAAGTACCAGCGATTGATTGCCCGCTCGTTTGCCGGGCACGGGCACCGCTTGAAGGAAGGATCGAAGAACTGCCGAAACGCGATGTATCGCCGCTGAGTGATCCCCACGCTGGAAAGCGCTACGCGTATCATTGAACCAAGCCCCATCGCGCCTTCACAGTCGCAATCTATCCGATCGGGTCCGTAGATCGACCAGACTAGCCCGGGGCATCCCTTCGCGCATTTGTACGCGGTTTCCTCGCCGAGCGGCGTCGGCCTTGTGCGATGCGTAGGAATGAAAACGCACTTGGTGACGCTCGATTTCATACCGAAGACACCATACAAGAAGCGCCTGAGTAGTCGCAGAATAACATTGCTTGAGAGGCATCTAGCGGAAGCATGAGCGGCGACGTCAAAATACAGGTTGTCCCCGGAGAGGATGAATTGTCAAATGTAGCTACACTTGAATAGCTGCAATCGCCGCCAGAGCCCGCGTATAGAACTGCCTTCATTCCTATGCCGCCGCCAGCGCTGAAGATCGCAAAGGCGCTAGCGCCGATCTGGACAGTGCCGAGAATCGTAACCGTGCAAAAACTGGGTGAACCAATGCACGACCATTGGCACCCGACGACGGTGCCCAGAAAAACCGTCGTCTGATTAAGATTCCCGCAATCAGAGCTGCACTGGGAAGGCGTAAGCTCTCCAATACCGGCATAAGTAACCGCATATTTCGCGGACATTTGACCGCCGTCGTTGACGCATATCGGACAGAGAGCGACGGCGCCACTCTTGCATGTCGCGGGGCACGTCGAGTCGGTTCGCGAAAACGAAAAGTTGTCAAAAGTAACACTTGCGGCCGTCGCGCCAGTTCCCAGACCAGCACCGCTCGGGGCTGAAGGCGACGTGATTGTCCCGGCCGCAACGTGCAACGTTCCCGCCGTATCCTTTGCGAGAAAGCTCGCGGTAAGTCCATCCTCGGAAATGCAAAGCGTGTACGTCGCGCTTCCAAAATTCCCAAGCGAAGAGCTTATTGTCGTCGACGAGCCTCCAGCCACTTGTATGACCTGAATGAATGTCCCGAATTTCACCTGTCCGTAAATGAAGTTGCTGCTGTCCTGCCAGCCGCCAATCACGCGCGCAAGGTCTCCGCTTGATCCGCTGCAATCGGCCTTGACGATCATCGCTTGCGTACCGGCAGGCTGTTGCGCTGTCGCAATGCGGTAGCCACCCGTCGTCGAGCAGGACATGACGCCGGCCGCGATGGTCCATGTGCCATTGGTCGCCGTCGTCCAATTTGAAGAGAGATCGTTAGTGGCGAACGTATCGGCGAAGACCAAACAGGTCGTCGAGCCACAACAAACGCAGCCTGGCGAGAAGGCGATCGCGAACAGGCAGAAGAAGATAATCCAGAACATCACTTAACACTCCGCCGCGATGCAGTAGGCCACGCCGTTGATCCAGTAAACGTCGTAGTATTTAGCGGCAGTCACATCGCCCAACTGGCTGTACACGTTGGGGATCGTGATGCTGGTCGCCGCTTCGGATCCGCCCGCGCCGGCCCATAAAGTGATCGTGCCGCTTGAGCCTTTTGAGAAACCGGTGGCGAACTTGCCGGTTACCATCTCGATCCCGTGCCAACGGCAATCGAGCGTTTTCAGCGTCGCGTTTTGCACGCCGAATACGAGCGCCGTCTCGGGATAATTCTTGGTGAGGGTCCATTGGCTTGGCTTGGGCCCCCAGCCATCGCCGTAGGCGGGCGTGCCGGTGTCGTAGGCCACTTCGGCGCCGCTATCGAACGTCAGCCAACCCGTGTCGCCGTCTTCGACGGGCACGCCGCTATTGATCGCATACAGGCGTGAAAAGGTCGTGCTGGGCTGGTCGCCGGTGATGATCCTCACGGCCGGGTCGCCGGTGCCGATTTGCGTGTTTCCGGTAATGCGCACCACGCCGTGGGCGGGGCAGGTGCTTGAGCCGTCATTGCGCCAGCCGAGCCAGCGCAAGCCGTGCGTATTGCGGTCGCCCTGCGCAGGCGGACCATTCTGGCGCATGCTGCGCAGGCGGCGCAGATCGCGGGCCAGATCGCGCACGGCGCGTCGGCTGAGCTGAACGCCCTTCTCGCGTGCCATTTGATTTCCTGGGAAATAAACCCGCCGCGCGGCCGCGATCTACGGGTGCGCTTCCTCGTACGTGAACGTGGCGTGCAGGCCCTTGGCTTGGGTGCCGCTGCCCCCGGTCGTGACCATGATCTGGAAGACGTCGCCGGCGACGAACGAAACCAGAGCGCCCAATGTGGCGGCCACGGCCACCAGCAGCGTCGTCGACGAGCTCAGCGCGATCGGGGAGGCAAGCACAGTTGCGAACGCCGCGCCCCCCGTGCTCTTTTGCAGATCGATCGATAAGGTCGAGCCGCCGCTGATCGCGGTGCCGGTGTTGATTACCGCGAAGTCGACTATGGTGCCTGCCCCGCGGGCGATGTGCAGGCTCTTGGTGGCGTTGGCCACAGTCGTCGCCGGGTCGGCCACGTCGTACTCGGCCGCCTGGTGGCGGATGAACTTCTCGGCCTGGATGCCCGCGTTGGTGGCAATGTTCGCGTCGCGGATGGAGCCGTTCGGCGGCACGAAGCTGCCGCCCACGACAAGATTCCCTGGCACAACCAGATCGCCGTCGACTCTCATGGCAAAACGTCCTTTGCAAACAATTAAAGGGTTTCTAGGTGACCGGCAGCGCCGAGTAGTAGAGGTCCAAGGGCGCAAAAGCCATCCGCTTCAAGCGGGGTGGGTTCAAGTAATAAGGCTCGTCCGGATCGTCGTCCGATTCCTCGTCCTCGGCGCCGCCCGTGCCGCCGCCCGATTCCTGATCGTCGAGCTCTGCGCTTTCGACGTCGTCCTCGTCCCCTTCTTCCTCCTCGGCCGGCTCGGGAACGGCAGGCGCCGGCACACCCGTGCCGTTGAGCAGCGTCCCGTCCTTTTTCAGCAGCAGCGGCTCCATCCCCGCGTCGAGCTTGATCAGGTTATCCGACGAGTCGAAAAACCAGGTGCCGCGATTGAGCACCGGCTCTTCCCAGCCTTCGCGGTTGAAATGGATCTCGTACCGCACCACCCGAAAGCGCACGTTGTTTTCGAATTGCTCGTCGCCGATATCCGGGGGCTGCATCTTGGCCGTGCCCGGGGGCGCCCCGTAGAACTCGTCGGTGTTGATCGCGTCGGCGTAGGCGATCGCCGTCAGCGCCGGGAACGTCGGCTCGTTGCGCTCGATCGTGAGCACCGGGCGCGAGTCGTCGATTTCAAGCGCTGGCAAAATGATCTGGCCAGCCGTGGTGGCAATCAGGTTACCGTTCTTGTCGCGGACAATGGGCCGCGAGAATTGCGCGAACTTGAGCGACACCTTGGGAGGTCGATCGCAAGGGTTTTGCAGGTTCTGGTTGGGATCGACCGCGTTGTCCCATTCGGCCGTGGCGTACCAGCATTTGCCCTCCTCCCCCGATTCGACGCTAACCTTGCGGCACAGCGCCGAGAAATCGTCGTAATAGGGCGCGTAGCGAAAGGGAAGCGGATTGGGGAGCACCAGCGAGGCCTGCACCACGACCGAGCGCGGGCCCATGGTGGGATCGTCGACGCGGATCTGATACTTTTCCGAATAGTGGGCAATGTAATTCTCGTCGAAGCTGGCCTTCCGCCAGCCTGGCCCGCGCAGAATCTTGCAGCTCAGAACGCCCATGGCCTCCCCTAATTCAGATTGACCACTTCGGGGGTCGGCGGCGAGTCGAGGCTCCCTTGGATGCTGCGCAACACGTCCAGCGATTGCTTCTCCGTGCGGAGAATCTCTTCGTTGGTCTTCAGGCCGCCGCGATCGCCGAAGCGTGCGGCGATATCCGCCTGGCTGCCGCGCACGATGGCGCCCCCTTGCTCGGCCGTCTTGCCGCGGCCGGCCAGGTCTTTGCGGACCTTCAGCTCTTCGCTGCGCAAGGCCCGGTCGAAAACCTGTTGGCTGATGAAGCCTTCGCTGTGCAATTTGCGCAGCTCGCGCATGCGCTTGGTAAGGTTTTCCAAGGGGGTGCGCACGCTGTCGACCACTTCCTTGGCCTGCTTCGCGCCTTCGATGCGCCGCGCGTCGGCCTGGGCCTTGTCGATCTGCGATTGCGTGGCGCCCATCCGCTTGAGCATGTCGATCCGCTTTTCGGCGTCGGTCATGAAGGCCTCCGCCGCGTCCTTCTGCAGGCGCGCCAATTCCTCCTCGAGTTTCTTGCGCTCTTCGGCCGCCTTGGTCTGCGCGTCGGCCGCCTGCAGGCGGGCTTGCACCGCGGCGATCTGCTCCTCGGTGGCGCCCGCCTCGCGCAATAATGCCACGCGTTTCTCGATGGCCGTCAGCCCCGCAAACGAAGCCTCGCGCTCGATGTCCGCGATCTCCTTGGCCATTTCGGCCATCTTCTGCCGCTGGTCGATCTGGGCAGCCAAGATTCCAGCCCGTTCGCGATCCTCGGCCGTACCGCCGAGCGACGCGATCTTGCTGGCCATCTTCTCGGCCTGCGTCATGCCACTTTGCGCGAGCTCTTTTTCGAGATCTGCGATCGCCTCAGTTATGTTCTTGCGCTTCTCGGCCGCGTCGGCAATGTCGAGCTGGGCCTGCAGCTGCTGCTCCCAATGACCACGGTCAAATTTGCCGCCTGCCTTTTGCACGTCCTCCTGGGCTTTGTCGAGCATCTTGGCGAACTCGTATTTTTTCTTCTCACTGTCGCTCATCGCGTCCGTCTTGTTCGCCTCTTCCAACGCTTCGACGTAATCGAAGATTCCCTTAGTCGCGGCCTGGGTGGCCTCATGAACCTTCTGCATCTGCGCGATCTGGCTGAGCTGCTCGCTGCCCGTGGTCAGCCATTGCCATGCTTTCACGAGGCCGTATGTGATCCCCGCCACTATGGCGATCGCAGCCCCAATGCCGGCCCAAATTGGCAGCCCAATTGCCGCCAACGCGCCCAGAGCGGCCGTGCATGCCCAAACGGCCGCTGTTAGCACCAGCTTTGCCGCGGCCCAGGCCAGCGTTATTGGCGTCATGGCCGTTCCGAAAACCAGCCAGGTCGCGGTCTGGACGATCAACCGCACCAGGAGCACATGCACGAGAATTCCCACCACCGCGGCGAAAGCCTTGACGGCCACGACGGCCGCTAGGAACACGGGCGGATAGTTGGCGATGAAGTTGAACGCCCTTCCAGCGATTCCTCCGAGCAAATTAAAAAACGAAGCTGCCTTCTGCAGGACGCTATTGAGAATGCCAGCCGTGGCATTGAAGTTGGCGGTGCGCGCAAGGCCGCGGCCGAACGAGGCGTACATATGATCGACCGAGTCCGTGACGGACTTATAGCTGGCGGCGAGAGTGACGGCGCCCGCGGAGCCCGCGTTGGACATCATTCCCGCGCTCTGCGCGGAGGCGAAGCTCTTCACGCTACGCGCGACCAGCGTACTGGCGCCGGCCACTCCAATAATCGTTTTCAGGTAGCCGCCGGCGGCGCCGTTGGCCGCGGTCCATCCGGCCGTCGCGGATTTAACAACCGCATTGTTACGTACGACCGCGCTGGCTGCGCGTTCGGCGACGAGCACCGATCCAGCCATTACTTTAACAAAGGGGCTGTTATCGGCTGTCAGCCGCACGGCGATGTTAGCGATCGTCGACATGGTGTGTGCCTCGCCGCGTGAGCCCGCGGCCGTAGGCCACGGCCGCGTCGAAAATGGTCTCTTGTTCGTCGATCGACTGCCGGCGTTTGGGCAGCCGCACGGGGAGAAAGTCCTCGGCCTCGAGCGGCTCGCGTTCGTAGGCGCCCGCCGCGTTCACGACCGTGGCGCAGATCTCGCCCGTCTGCCGCCACTCTTCGCCGTAGGGCTCGACCAGGTAATACGCATACTCCTCGTCGAGCTCCCGCGCCGGGATGCTGCGCATCATCTCTCCCCTGGTGCGACCAAGCCGATGCGCTAGCCGGTGTTGGAAGCGGAGCCAGGGGTCTCCTCGGATTTTTTTACGAGCTCTCCCAGGTCCAGGTCGGTAATGCCGCTCAGCCGCGCGGCCACGCTATAGATCCGCTCCAAGGGGAGCGCGCCTTTGTCGCCGAGCCATTTCACGTCGCTGTCGTCGAACACGAGCGCTCCCTGCTCGTCGACGCAGGAGAGCACCACCAGCCGCGCCCGCGCGTTCTGCATGTCGACCTTGGTCTTGCGCCCCTTGCGCTGCACGAAGGAGGCCTCGTACTCGTCGCGTACCTTGCCCGAGACGCCGCGCACCCAAATGTCGCCGCCCCATTCGGGCACCGCGACCAGCTCGCGCTGCACGTCGTCGGCCGCTTGGGCCTGGGCCCGCGTGATCAGAGCCATGGATCATTTCCTGGGAAATAAAAAGTGTTCACCACGGAGACGCGGAGGCACGGAGCCGATAAGCCTGTCCCCGTGTCTCTGTGCCTCTGTGGTCGATTCGTGCGCGCGCCTAGCCGGTGGGCGCGCCGGTGATGCGGATGGTGAGGTCGAGCTCGAGCAGGTTGTCGATCTTGGCCGTGCCGGGCTTCCAGTCCTCGATCCAGCCCGTGAACTGTTTGGTTTTGGTGGGGCTGCTCTGCAGCACGACCTGGAACAGCTCGTCGGCGTTGTCGTCGGTGTAGAAGCTGTTCTCGAGGTATTCGTGCGTGCTGTCGTTGGGGTCGTACCAGCATTTCAGCGGCAGCGAGCCTCCGCGCAAGATCCCCTTGAAGGAGTCCTCGGCCTCGTCGTCGAGGCCCGTGGCTTCGATGGCGTTGCGCTTGGGCTGCGGCATCATCACTTCGGTCCGCTGCGCAACCGTGGTATACGTGCCGCTGATCTTCACCTGCAGCAGCGTCCCCTTACCTTTAACCTTGGCCATGGCCTAACTCCCCGGAATGCTTTCTTCGTGCAGGACGCGATACTGCAACAGTTTCCGCTGATTTCCCTTTTCGTCGGCCAGGGCGCTGGCCTCGTACATATCGCGCTCGTCGTCCGAGATCGCCGACAGGACCAGCGTGTCGCCCGCTTCCCCATCAAAGCCATCCAGCCAATCGCGGACCGCTTCTTCCAACGCCTCGGCTTGCGGATAGTCGTCCGCGGTCCAAACGTCGATCTGCACCAAAGGAGCAGCCGCCCCAAGCGGTCCATCGATGTCGTGGATCCGGCCGCCGCTAAAGCGCGTGAACACGAGCGCGGGCATAGGGCTGTTCTCGGGACGCGCGCCGCAGTAGATGCGGGTGCCGCAAAGGGCCACGATCGCATCCTGTAGAGCGGCGCTTGCGCGCAGGTCGGTGACCAGGCTCATCGCTTGCTCACCTCCCGCTCGACCGCCCGGCCCACGGCACGGGCGGCGCTCGCGCGATGCTGCTCGAGCGCCGGCCGCATGAAGGGCCGCGCATGGCGGGTGGCCGTGCCGAACTCGATCGCGGCCGGATAGTAGTAGGGATCCGTGGCAGGGATCCGCATCTTGGCCCTGGTACCGGTGCGCACCTCGACTGCGACCTTGCGCTGCGTGCTGCGGTCGCGGCAGGTAATGTTGTCGGCGGTCAAGCCGGTCTCGCGCGGGCAGAGCGCGGCGGCCGTCTCCCGTACCAATTCCCCTTGGGCAAGCATTTCCTCACGGGCCGCGGCCAGAGCGCGCGCGGGGAGCGAGGCCAGTATTTCGGCCGTCTGCTCAAGCCCGTGGGTTTGGAAATGGATGTTCATGAAGAGATTCAAGTGGCAGCTTTTTCGCGGCACAGCAGCCGCAGCTCGCTATGGCTGCTATTGCCGAGCACGGCTTCGATGTTGAGCGTTCGCCCTTCAAAGGTCAGTCGCATCTTCGGGCTCAGGTCGCGGCGGTAGGGAACGGTCACCTGGTGCGTCAGCGAGGCCAACTGCTGATCGGCCACGAAACGTTCCAAGCCCGTTACTTGCAGCACCTCGCCCCATAGCTTTCCCAGCACCAGGTCGCCGATCACGGGCTTGCCCGCCGCATCGATGCTGAGGATCTGGTCGGCGATCAGATTCATCCGCGTTCGTTTCGGGCCAGCCGCCATTGCAGTTCACCACGGAGACGCGGAGCCACGGAGCAGTTGAGTTGCTGCGTTAGTTCCTGCGTCTCAGTGCCGCTGTGTCCTCCTGCCGCTGTGTCTCCGTGGTTGGCTTTCCTACAAGCTGCTCAGCCGCCGGACCGAGAAGTTGGCATCCTCGCCGCTGCCATTGGTGATGAAGAGGCTCGTCACGTCCGCGGTCAGCAGGTTGGATTGGTAGCTGTCGGTCGCCCAGTGGTACGGCACGTTCGCCTTGAGCGCGATCGTGTTGGTGGGGCTGCCCGAGCTATTGGTTTTGATCGTCAAGTCCTGGTCGGTCGTCAGCCAGATCGATACCAGCGTCGCCACGGCGAATGCCAGGACCGCCTGGTGGTTCGTGGTGCCGTCGGCGACGGCCAGGTCGAATTCGTCCCCGTTGTCGCCGGTATAGGTCTTGTCGTAGCGCAGCGTGCCGCTGGGCGTAACAAGCTGCTGCGTCGCCACGTGCGTTGCCATCGCTACTCCACGACGTTGCCGTCGATGTCTAAGGTCGGCTTGTGTTCCGCAGCCGTTTCAAGCGGTTGCTCGGTCGCCGCTTCCTCGATCTCGGCTGCCGGCGGTTCCTGCCCGACGATCGTCGCTCCCGGAGCGCCAGCAAACGAGACGGCCGTGGCCGCCTCGCCGGCGCGGCGTCGGTCGTAGCGCGCGTGCCCGTCGTAATGGCCCGTGTCCAGATTGATCGCGCCCGCGAAGCCGCGCCACACGAGCGTCCCAGGCGCGAACTGCTGGCCGTCGAGAACCACCGCTTCGGCGTTCGTCGATCCTTTGACCGCGGCCAAGGGCGCGATCTGATCCTCGGCGATCGTGGCCGGCAAGCAAAAGTGGTAGGAGCGCGCTGCCCGCGTGTTATTGGCCGCCATAGCGCCCCCAGGATTGACTGGCGAGGAGTGTATCGACGGCCATCGGCACCGGCGCCTGGCCGCCCGTGCCCACGGCCTCGCGCTGCGTGTACCAGAGGGCCAGCAATTGCTTCATGGCCGTTTTGGTGGTCGCGGGAATGGCGGCCGCGGTATCGCCGTAGCCCGCCACGAAATCCACGGTGACCGCGGCGGGGCGTGGCTGCGTCGGCGGCCAACAGGTTCCCCATACTGGCACGATCCGCGCGGGCTCGTGCCCGAGATCCTTGACGTAGGTGCTGGGGTCGAGAGTCTGCTGCGTGCCGGTCAGATCGTAGTACTTCACATCGCCGACGCTTTGCACCGGTGGCAGCCGCAGCTCGATCGGCCGTCGCCAGCGGCCGTAGCCGTCCCCTTCGTAGCCGCCGTCGTTGCCGTCGAACGTGAACTCACTCGCGCCGAAGCCGGCCTGGTCGTTGCGGCGCACCCCCGGAAAATGATCCATCTGCAACTGCCAGCTGGCCGTGATCAGCTGCCGGCTCTGCCGCGTCTCGACAAGCTCCCGTGCGGCGATGATCAGGCCGCTGATCAGGTCGTCGTCGTCATAGGTGTTGGCGATCAGGATCATGTCGATCGAGATCGACAGCGAGGCCAGCCCAGCGCCGATGGCGCAGCGCAGGTAGGCGTTGGTGCCCGTGTAGGGAATCGCCAACGTGGAAAAGGCGTTGGCGTCGGAGAGGTTTTGCAGGCTGCCGTCGACGTCGGTCCAGCCGCTGGCGTCGGGCGAGTCTTGCAGCTTGACGGTAAAGGATCCGTCTGCCCCCACGGATCCAATGGAAACGTTGGCGAACGCCTGCACGCCCGCCACGGGGACGCCGTCAGTGAAGCTGCTCACGCCGTCGAGTATCGAGGGGGCTAGCGATTGCGCGACGCGCACGCCGCTGGGCGGCGTATCGACGCGCAGGTGCAGCTTGGCCTCGGCGAGCGAGACAGGTTCGATCGCCGGCGGCGTTAGCAGGACAAGGGACATGGCAATGACGAAGCCCATTCACTCACCGAAGGTTCACCGCTGAATCACTGAAACACGGAGGGGCCGAGACACTGAGACACTGAGCCGTTTAATAATTGGGTGTACGAAAAATTCCCTGAGCTGTGCCTCCGCGCCTCCGTGGTGCAATCCGTTTGCTTACGTCGCCACCTGGCGGGTGTTGGGCGCCGTGCGCGGATGGCCGAGAATCACCACGCAGGAGATATCGGCATTGCCGGTGTTCGTGGCCGGCGTGATCGTCAGCTGGACATAGCGCGCCAGGCCGGTGTAACCAATGCGTAGCACCTGGTCGTCCGAGTCGTAACGGAAACTGCAACCCGTCGGCGTGGCGGCGACACCCAGGATGCCGATGAACGACGTGGCCGCCACGCCGTCGGACAGATTGCTCGCATTCCCTTCCGTGATCGAAACCTGGAAGGTGGCGTCGGCGTCGGCGATGGTGCCGGTGGCGATCACGAACATGAGCGAGTCCCAGCCCGCGCGATCGATGATCTGCGAATTCTGCACCGTGTTGTCGGTGACGCGCACCGGGTCGATCCCGCGGCGGATATCAGTCTGCGAATTGAGGTCGGCCATGTTTACATCTTTCAGGCTGGAAAAGTGCTCGGCTGTGCTACGGCCGATGCGGCCGCACGGCGCGGCGTTTCGGCTCGACGGTGGCGGTGCGGGGCGCGGGCTCGCGGCGCGGTTCGGCCGCGGCCGGCTTCTCGGTGCGCTCGGCCTGCCCGGCGCCGACGAGCGCTCGTGCAAAACCTTCGTCGAAGTCGACGACGTCATCCACCGCGTAAGCCACGCGGTTGATGATCGCGCTCGTGAGAAATCGCACGCGCATTTTTATGATCACGCTCGGGTTCGGGAAAGAAACGCACGGCCCGCGGTTCTAGCTGTGCATCTGCAACAGCTTCACCGGATGGGTGCCTGCGTCGAGCAGGTTTCCATCGGATCTCATGAAAGCGACAAAACCTTCCTCGTCGTTGTCGGCGTACCGTTCGACCAGGCGGCGCATGCGGATCGTGCCGACGTCGCGGATCTTGTACTTTTGATGCTGGCCAAAGCTGACGATGTAGGCGCTGCCCGCGAAGGCGCTCGCCATCGACTGGTTGATGAAGAAGGGCCAATCGTTGAGCGTGTCCATCGCGCCTGTATTGAGGCCACCGCCGCCCCACAGATAGCGGCCGTAGCTGTCTTTCAACAGCCGCGTCTGCAACTTGATCGAGTCATGCAGCATGTAGCTGCACATCCCCTTTTGCCGATAGGCCGGGTCGACTGAGTGTTCGAGCTTGATGAAGTCGTCGGTGGAGACGGCGTTGTTGGCGGCCGTGGTCGCGCCGACCGCGGCGGCATTGATCAGGCCGTTGGGCATCGAAGCGCCGGTGCCGGTCGTGAACTCATCGTTCTGGATACGGCCGATGCGCTCGCCGAGCAGGTCGGAGAGCCATACCGACAGATCGAACGCCGAGTCTTGCAAAAGCTCGACGGGAACCTGCACCATCTTGCTGGTGTACTTATAGGCGCGCCAGTAGATGCGGCCGAAGGTTACGTCCTGCTCGGAAACCGTGACATTGGCCCCGATGCGAGCGCCTTTGTTGGACGTGTCGTTGACGGTGGGCCACGGAAGCTCCTCGCCCGTGTCGGTGCGGATCGTCTCAGCCGCCTGCCGAAGGCCCGAATAGCTGAGCAGGGCTTTTTCCAGGTTGTTGACGAATCCCTGGGGCACGAGCGCGCCGCCCGAGCCGGTAATTCCGGCGTCGAGGGCGCGGAATTCGCGCTTCATCTGGGGCACGTCGCGACGCAGCCGGATCTCGAAGGTGCGACGGGCCGGGTTTACTTTCATCCGCTCGCAAGCCCGCGTGTGCTGCTTGCCAAGCGGCTCGCCAAGCTGGCGGCGCATCCAGGCCTGCATGGCCCGTTCGTACATCCCTTCGTCGCGCAGGCGGCGCTCTTCGTCGCGCTCGCGGCGTTCCTTCAGCGTCAGCCGTACCTTGGGGGCGCCGTCAGGCGTCTGGCCTTCGCCGCGCTGGAGCTGATCGCGCTCCGTCTCTTCGGCCCGCTCGAGGATCTCGATCTGCCGCGTGCGGCTGTCGTAATCCGCGTTCAGAGATTCCCAGTTGGTTTTCTCTTCCGGCGTGAAGTCGCGCTTCTCGGCGGACAAGAGGTCGGCGTGTTCGCGGATCTTCTTGGCCAGTGGCGCGCGCTCTTCGCGCAAACGCTTGGCCGTCATCAGCTGCGACATGGGAAAGCTGCCCGTGTGTGAAAGTCGTGTTAAACCGTGTTCCAGGTTCTGCACGCCTTGGCGGAGCCGACTGGGCAGCCCGACGAGACTTGCACGCCTGCCCTGCATCCGCGCGGCTGACTGAGCGGCCGCACAAACGCCAGGCGACGTTCAACGGGTTCGATCCTAGACGCCACACGTGGCCTGATTCAACTGGCCAAAAAAGCCAGAGCGAAGAATTTTCACCACGGAGACACCGAGGCACCAAGCAATGCGGGCTCTCTCTCCGTGGCTCCGTGCCTCCGTGGTCGCGGCTTATTTCCGCGGAAATTAACCGAGCTCGATCGCCCGCGCGCGGGCCGCAGCGATCGCCGCGTCGACCGGCGTGCCCGGCTTCTGAAGGGCCAGGAAACGCTGTACGCGGCCGTCGACGTCGCTACGGGCCTCGGCCGTCGTGGCCGTGTAGGCCGGGAACGTCACGGGCCCCACGTCGTACAAGTGCACGCTCCGGACTTCGCAGATCCACATGTCCTGGCCGTCGCGCGTTTCGCGCCGCAGATCCTCGTCGTCGACCGTGAACGAGAACGAACTGCCCGTCACATCCTGCCGCGCCAGGTGCTGCAAGCAATCCTGGGCGATTGTGGTTTCGGCCGGGTCGATCTCGTAGGCCAGGCCCCGCGCGTCGACGCTCAACCGCATGGTGCCGGCCGCGGTGCGCCCCAGGATCAGGCTCGGGTCGTGGTTGAATAGACCGCGGCAGTCGTCCTCGCGCAAAGCGCGGTCGAAACAACCGGGCATGATCCGCTCGCAGTAATTGTCCCACAGCTGGTACTCGGTTTCGGGCGTACCATCATAGAACACCGAGCCGTACCCCCGGATTTTTTGCTTGTCACCCTCGGCGGCGCGTGCGACGGTCACCTTAGCGCGGGCCAGGGGAGTGAATCGGGTGCGCAAATTCATGGCTACGCGTCTCCTTCGGTATATACAAAATCGGTAATGGCCCGTTCCACCGCGGCCGCGACGTCGCTGGAAGTCTCGCAACGCTGGGCCGCCTGCACGGCCAGGTCGGCAAGCTGATCCCGTTCGTTGCGGCTGCTGCCGCGGCCTTGCAGTACGCGGCACGCTACCAGCGGTTTTTCCAACGACTCGGCGACCGCCGCCAGGTGCTTTTCCCGGATCTCCTGACGGTTCCCGCGCTCGAAGGCCGTTTGCAGACGGCGCCCCATCCGCCCGGCGACCTCGCTGAGCATCCCGCGCACCACCGTTTGCAGAATGCTGCGATTGGCGTCGTCGCTCGTGGTATCGTTGCCCGTGGCATCGGTACCGGTTTCATCGCCGCCGGCGTCGCCGTCGTCGGGCGGCGTGCCCGAAGATTTCCCGTTCTCGACCTTCTGCGGATCCTTCGTCGGCGCCGCGGCCGCACGTTGCGGCGGCAGATAGGTTTGGCCGACGCCGCCGATTTGCGGCGGCATATCGGAATCGGCGCGGCACTCGTCGGCCGACCACAGCCCTGCGAAGCGCATCTGCGTGTAGAGCTGGCCGCGGCTGCGCGAGTCGAGCCGCACCAGGTCGCGGCGGCGGAACTTGATTTCGTGCGATTCGTCGTCCTTCTCTCCCTCGCGCAGCAGCTTGTCGTCGCACTCGGTTTCCCAGCGGCACAGCCACGGGTCGAGCGTCTCGTCGAGATAATTCTGATCCTCCATCTCGAGCGAGGCGTAGGCCGTCCGCGCGTCGTCCCCCAGTTTCGAAGCGCTCATGTTCAACCAGTTGGCCACGTCGCGGACGTTGTACTTGCGCGACTCGAGCAACTGCGCGTCGGCCGCCGACAGCGACACCGGGTTGGCCTTGGCGCCGTTGGTAAGAATGCCAGGCCGATGCGCCCGCTCGGCCGAACGGTGCATCTGGTCCCATTGGCGCAGCGTTTCTTTGACCGCCGACTCCTTCATGGCGTTGGGGAACTCGAGCACGACCGAGGGGATGGCCGAGTTGCGGAAGAAGCGGCTGCCGTATTTCTGCTGCGCAAGTCCTTCGCCGATCGTGTTCCGTCCCTGGCGAATGGCGCTGTAGCCGATCAGACCGTCGTAACCGAGCCCCTTCAGATGCAGGACGTCCTCGGCCTTGAAAAACTCCACGTTGCCGCGGATCACGGTCGTATACCACAGCTTGCTCGCCGTGACGTCGGCCACGCCATTGGGGTAATAACGCACGGGCCAGGTCACGTGCGGCAGCAGCGGCCACAGCGTCTGTACCTCTGCGGCGCCGTTGCGCTCGATGTAGCCGTAGCCGTTTCCCACGGCGATCGCGTGCCCCGTGAGCGTCTCCTTGAACGTGAAGGCCGTCATCTGCGGGTTGGCCTTCCGTCGCAGCGGCCTATACGCAGGATGGTCCCGATCGACCGACTTGTTTTCTCCCCCTTCGTGCAGCTCGTGAACCAACAGCGGCGTCTTGGCCACGGCCGAGCTGATCAAGTTCACGCCACGCCAGAAGGCCCCCAGCGTCATCGCCGTGCGATGGTTTACCCGTTCGCCGCTCTCGCTGCGGATGCTCTGCATGCCGTCGTACAGCCACTCCTCGGCGTCCAAGGGGACCGCGGGGTTTTCGATCGAGCGGCGACTGATCAGGCGGTCGAGGAGCATGGGGGTTCACCACTGAGATACTGAAACACTGCGGCACTGAGGCACAGAGAAACTAATAAAGAAAAACGCTTGATTTGCTATCAGTTATTCAAACTTGGTGGTCCCTGCTTCCTCCGTGGCTCCGCGCCTCCGTGGTGAACGTTCCTACGGACGCGAGTCGGGGCGCTGCGGACGCCTGGGCAGCGCCGGCTGCAGTGCGCCGGCGAGACTAACTCCCAGCAAAATCGTTCCTACCGTTACGCAGGCCACGGGCCACGACCATTGGCAGATCCCGGTCGCCAGCAGCGCCAGGCCCGTCAAGGCCGTGCCGTCGCGCACCAGGCGCCCGATTGACTCTTCGCGATTCGTCATTCGTCAACACCTTCGAAAGGGTCGTACTGGCGGCCATGTTTTGGCAGCGCTTGCTCGGCGGCGTCGTCGGGCTCGCCGAGATCCTCATCACTGTAAAACCGAAAGCCGGGGTCCTCGGGCTGCTGGTCGACCATCGCTCGGCCGAGCGCCATGATCCCCGCCACAACGCCGTCGATCTTCTCGCTGCTTTTCTTTTTGTCGGGCTTCAGGTTGCCCGCCGGGTCCTGGCTGACGGCCATATTCTCGGCCATCCAATTGAGCACCTCATGATTGGTGTGCCGCAGCTTGTGCGTCACTACCAGCCGTTCGAATTCCTTGGTCGGTGCGGCCATGGAGTAAAAGCCCTGGCCGAAGGCGATCACGTTCAAGCCGTCCGCGGCCAGCTCCATCGACAGCTGCGCGCCTTGGAACAGGCGGTCGACCGCCAGGTCCTTGATCCCGTAGATATCGGCCAGCTGGTTGATATCGCGGCGGACGACGGCATAGTCCATTGCCGTCCCTTCGGTCGCACGCAGCAGGCCGGCCTTGTGCCACAGATCGTAGGGGACCTGGTCCTTGCGGCTGCGCTCGCGAATTGAATCGAGCGGGCACCAGAAGTAGACCAGCGAATCGAAACCTCCCTCGCCGTCGGGGAAGAGAAGATACAGGCTCGTCAGATCGCGGGTGCTCGCCAGGTCCAGGCCGCCCATGCACTCGCGGCCGCGCAGCTCTTCGGCCGTAGCGCCGCCGGCGCATTGTTTCCAATGCTCCATCGGGATAAAGCGGCTCTCCTGGGTGACCCACTGGTTGATCCGGTACCGCCGCCAGGCGTTCTCTCGCGCCGGGCTGTGACGCGCCTCTTCGAAGTCGGCGCGAAAATCAGCCAGGTTGATCGTGACGCCCAGGCTCGGGTTGGCCTTTCGCCAGGTGCTTTCCTTGCTCCAATCGTCGCCGTCGGCCGCCGCGCAGATCATGGTGAACTGGGAATTGTCGTGCACCTTTCCCGCGTGCACGCGCTGGGCATATTCGCGCACCTGCCAACACAGGCTGCGACGATTGAAGCCGGCCGTGGTGATCGCGAACAGCAGCGGCTGCTGCCGCGCGGCGAAGGCATAACGCAAAGTGTTCCACAGTCCGTCGCCGGTCTGGGCATGCAGCTCGTCGAAGATCAGGGCATGGATGTTCTTGCCTTCCTTGTTTTCGACGTCGGCCGACAGCGCCTGCAGGCGCCCGGAGCCATCCGGCAGCACGATCGAACGCGTGCTGGGGATCAGCCGCACCTCGCGCTTCAGCTCCGGGCTCTTGATCACCATCTGCGCGCATTCGCGAAATACGATCGAGGCCTGGTCGCGGTCGACCGCCGCACAATAGACCTCCGGGCCCGGCTCGCCGTCTCCGGTGAGCAAATACAGCGCGAGGCCGGCCGCGATCGTACTCTTGCCGTTTTTCTTGGCCCATTCGACATAGGCCTTGCGGAAGCGGCGCAGCGCCTGCTTGCCCGGCAGCTTCCAACCGAAGAGCGGTTTCACCAGCTGGTCGCGCTGAAAATCCAGCAGCTCGAACGGCTGGCCGGCGAAGCGCCCTTTCGAATGGCGGAGGAATCGCGGGAAGAAGCTGGCGGCATGATCAGCGGCGCGTTCATCAAAACGGCAGCCGTCGCGGGCGGCACGCTCGTCGGCCGCCGACTGGATCCAGCGGCGCGTCAGACGGTCGACCGATTTGGGCAGCGCGCG
>DASXEJ010000391.1 GCA_036490175.1 Pirellulales bacterium
GTAATGATCAAATAAGCGGCGAGTCCGAGATTTAGCGAACTCACAAGAGCCGTGAAGATGCAAAAAATATCAGAGCAGCACCATGCCATACCAAGGCGTTTCTGAGGCGATAAAGAAACTCTGGGAATGCAGGCACCCGTCCATCATCCAGATCAAGCGAAATGACCTGGGAGACCGCGGAGTAGGCACGGACCAGCATGTCGGCCGGGAAGTGAGCGGTATACGTAAGATATGCACGGAGCGCGTAGGCTGCGTAGACCAGGCCCGTCGGCGTGTCGTGTATCTCCTGAGGCGCCCCGGCTTGGCCTTGGTGTCCCAAGGCAAATTCCTGGGTGAACTGATACATCGACTCGTCCATATAGAGGTGGCCAATGTCATAGGGGGCGGCGGCCAGGCCAAGCGGCTTGTTGAAAGGTGTCGTCAACCCCAGCAACGCCACATGTCCGATTATTCCTCCACCACGGTACGCGGCCAGGATCGGCGCCGCCGTGGCAACAATGGTCACACCAAATAAGACCGCGGCGATGAGAACCTCCCGATACAGACGGAACCTGGTGATCATAAGCACCAAAACGAGAACGATGATGAAGAATGGCACTGCGATTGACAGATCGGCCCGGACACCGAAGCCGACCCCGGCGACGATACCTGCGACTGCCGCGGTGCCGATGAATCGTCTTGGGCCGTCAATGGCCTTCAAAAGCCAGCCGCACAGCAAAATCACACCAAGAACAAACGGCGCTTTAGAATAATCACGAAGCTCTGGCAGCATGGCGGCATTCAGCGGCGACAAGGTCGCCAGAATGGTCGCTGCCGCCGCCCACGGAATTCCGACAAACAGTCGGCAAATACCATAGATCAGAGCGTTCATTGCTGCGGCCAGCAGCGCACCTATAATAAAGAGGGCTGTCCACTTCACTCCGGCAACTGCCCAGATTCCCGCAGCCGCGGCGATGAGATAGAGAGTCTGGTATTGCAGGCTGTAGAGCGGAACGCGATCGGCAGGCGGAGCGGGCAAGTCACTACAGTTGAAGCTCGGAGTCGTCCCACTCAAGAAGTCCCTGACCGCGGGCTTATCAAGCGCCAGCGATTCAAACTTCCCCGTACAAGCCCAAGCCAATGCTGGCGCGAAAGTTTGTTGATAGAAGCTGCCCCACCCAACTTTCTCCAGATGCCCCAGAGCAAGAGAAAACGACGATACGAACAAAACGAGCGCGATAATCCCGTCGACACGCTTGCGACCAATGGCCGAGCCGGTTCCAGCCGCGGTCCACCGGAGCACCTCGCGCGCAGTCAGGCTTTTGATGCGACGTCTTAATCTTACTGCATCACAAGTTTCTGCTCCCCAGATGTCTTTCCCTGGCGGCTGAGCAGCATGGACATCGTGGCAGCGTTCTGACCAGCGCGGCAATGAGGCGGCGGCGCATGGTTGCGATCGAGTTCGGGATGTGACGCTCGGGCCGCAGCGGCGGAGCCTCTGGGTCGATAACCGGAGGGAACGGCAGGTTGCGGGAAGAGCCCGCCGGCACGAGGTCCACAGGGGGGAATCGTCTCCCGCTCGGAGATCAGGAAGCCGTAGGCTGCGATGCACAGCGTGGCATGGTGATGGAAGCCGCGCCATCCGCGCCCTTCGAAATGGCCGAGCCCGACCTCCTGTTTGAGTTCCTGATAGTCGCGCTCGATGCGCCAGCGCAGTTTGGTAATGTCGACGAGATCGCGAAAGGAGATGTGGCTTGGAAGGGTTGAAAGCCAGTATTTGGTCGGCGCATCCTCGTCCTTTGGCCACTCGATCAGCAGCCATTCTTCCGATCGGCTTTCAGTAAGGTGGTAGTCGCGATGCGCAGCCCGGACACGCACGCGCGCAAACCGTGAGGACAGCACATCGGCTGTGCCCTCTCGCCATTTGATCGTGCGCCAGCCGCGCTTTGGGATGCCGAGAGCAAGTACCTTGACCGAGACCGGTTGATGCTTTTTGTCCCGGCGGATGAGTTTGGGTGGCCGCCCGTTGCCCGACCATTTTTTCGGCGGCAGCGGCCCCGTGCCGCATGTCCATACGGTGGTCTGCGGCATGATGCCGGCGACATAGCGCAGTGCAAGCGCGCCGATTCCGGCACGCAGCTCGGTGTTGCAGCCATAGCCCGCGTCCATCAGGACCACGCCACGAGGAAGCTCGGCCTTGCAGGCCGCAGTAATCTGCTCCAGCGCGATCTCGGGCTTGGTCTTGAACCTGACATCCTCAGGCACCCCCGTTTTGCGCCGACGTTGGTGATCGCTCGCCCAGTCCTGCGGCAGATAAAGCCGATAGCCCACCGGCAGGCTGGCGTGGCGATTGGCAATCGACAGCGACACCGCCACCTGGCAATTGTCCTGCTTGCCGAGTTGCCCACAGTATTGCCGCGCCACCCCGACCGAGTGCCGGCCCTGTTTGGGAAACCCGGTGTCGTCGATGATCCAGGCTTCGATCGGCCCCTGCCGCTCGATCGCCGGCAGCACCATCTCGCGTACTTTGGCCAACACTCGTTCGTCTGACCAGCCTCCCTCGCCGACAAAATGCAGCAGCGATTGGTGCTGCGCCGCCGTGCGCGAGGGCGCCGTTACCGCCGCCATCGGCTCCACGCTCTTGCGCTCGCAGGGCATCATCAAACCCACGCAATAATCCCGCAACGGCCGCACACGGTCGCGGTGACCAATCACGCTCGCAAGTCCCTCGACATAACCCACAAACCGCGATTCACTGGCACCTGCTTCGCCAAGACCCATCGCCGCCTCCTTGGGGCTCAAAGATGAATCTCAGCCAATAACTGATTCTCAAACGTAGTCGCCGCGACGTTCTGACTCAGTAAGACTAGCAGGCTGCTGAAAAACGGTATTGTAAGGACGTTTTTCGTGATGATTGGACGGGAGACGATGGGTGGTGTGCGTCAGGGCTTGGGCCTGGAGCGCGGTAATTGGTGGATTTGTTGCTCATTTGTTGGGCTCCAGACAGACTCATCCCGTTGCCGCCAGCAGTTTCGGGATGCGAACGAGATTGTAGGCGATCGCGGTGAGAACGAAGAACCACTCGACCAGACCGCGGCCACGATGCCGGGTCTTGCGCAGGCCGCCGACCGTCTTGATCCAGCCGAAGCATTCTTCGATTCGTTTGCGCTTGATCGTGCTGATGCGATAGCCGGGGTGCCGGGTGGTGCGCGCATCGATCGCCGAGCGGCGGTTGGTATCGTTCTGCGAGACATGCGGCGTGCAGCCGCGCTGGCGACAGCCGGCGACGAAGTCGGCGGTGTCGTAGTTCTTGTCGCCGCCCACCGTGCTGCCGGGCTTGGCAGTGTGCTTGATCATGGCGAGCGCAGTGGTGCGCTCGGCGGTGCCGCTGGCCTCGGTCAGCCGCGCCTCGACGATCAGCCCGTTCCTATTCTCCGTCAGCAGGTGCCCCATGTGGCAGAGTTTGGCCTCCTTGCCGGCGCCCTTTCGGAACAGCCGGGCATCGGGGTCGGTGCTCGAAGAATGCGTGTCGTTCTTGCGTTTTTCGCCGTGGAAGTCGCGTTCGGCATTGCGGCCGCCGCCGCTCTTGGCGGATGGCGGATTGCTGCTGTCATCCTTCGGCACAAAACTCTTCATGCTGGCCCAGGCCTCGATCAGCGTGCCGTCGACCGAAAAGTGCTCGCTCGACAGCAGGCGGCGAACCTGCGGCAGGTTCAGCACGCGGACCATGAACTTGGCCGCGATATCGCCGTCGAGCAGCCGGTCGCGGTTCTTACAGAACACCGTCGCATCCCACACCGCATCGTCCGCCGACAATCCGACGAACCAGCGGAACAACAAATTATAGTCGAGCTGCTCCATCAACTGCCGTTCCGAGCGCACCGTGTAGAACGCCTGCAGCAACAGCGCCCGCAGCAGCCGCTCCGGCGGGATCGACGGTCGGCCGTCGCGCGCATAGAGCTTGCCAAAGGCCCGCGACAACTCCGCCAACGCCGCGTCAACAAGGTCGCGGATCGCCCGCAACGGATGATCGGCGGGTATCCGCGTCTCCAACCGCAGGTAACTGAAAAAGCCTTCCGATCCTTGATCTTCGCCGCGCATCGCCAGCCCGCTCTCGCTTGGAGGTCCAAAATGGCAGAATCACGGGTCAACCGAATCACACCAAAATCGTCACGTAAATCGCGTTTTTCAGCAGCCTGCTAATACTTCACATTGACGCCGAGGCGCATGTAAGGCCCTTGGCGCTGGTCGGAGGTGAGCGACCAACCTCCGGCCGCCGACCATTCCAGCGCTTGCGTGCGCAAGCCGGTGAGATGCGCACCGAATTGCAGCTCCTCGAAATTGCCGCACCAGAGCTCTTCGAGCTCGGGGCCGATGAAAGCCTTGTCGAAGACGCGAACGCCGAAAGCGGTACGCAGCGATCCGGTTGGTCCGATGGTTGCCAGCGTAGCGTTGATCGCGGCCATGGTCTGCGCGGTCGGCTGAAACCAGATGTCGGCCGACAACTCGCCGCCGATATAGAAGCCGCGCAAGCGGCTGGTCGGATCGTTGGGCGTCAACCGATAGTCCTGGGCCACCGGACCGCCGAATACACTGATGATCAGCTTGTTGTTGTCGTAGGAGAACCGCCAGCCGGGCAGGATC
>DASXEJ010000392.1 GCA_036490175.1 Pirellulales bacterium
ACCTTTCGCGCAATCTTCCGAAATCTCGACCAGGGGTGGATCGACACCAAACCCACGGAAGTCCTCCAATTTCACCCGTTTCCGTAGCAGTTCCTCCAACTCGCAGGGCAACAACAGCGCGCACACCGGCTGTCCCAGCCAGTCGCTGGCTCGCTTGCGGCAATACGCATAATCACGTTGGTACAAAGAGAGTGACATGTCGCGTCATGACAGCCGGTAGTCGCCACAGGTTCGCAGGCCTACTCTCCGATCCGGGAACGAAACTCGCTCGGCCGGCGTCTAAACTTCGCCAAATCGATGATTCCTAGCTCTAATAAACGTCGTCGTTAGGCGTTCTCTGGATAGGAAGCGGCTGGCTGGCGGCGGGGCAGGGGGCGTCGCACCTGCCAGTTGCCAACCGATAGACGATCGAGGAACCGCATGAGCGATCAGTCGCCAGGCGAAACGGAATGGATCCGCGGCGTGCTCGAACAGCACGAGACAGCGCTGTTGCGCTATGCCACGCGGCTGACGGGCGACCCAGAACACGCCAGAGATATTGTCCAGGAAACCTTCTTGCGTCTGTGTCGCGTCCCGCGGGCCACGCTCGACGGGCATGTCGGCCCGTGGCTGTTCCGTGTCTGCCGGCAACGGGCTTTGGATTCTCATCGTGCGGAGCAACATATGCCAATTGCAGCCACGCACGTAATCGACGGTCACATCTGCCAAGAGGCAGGTCCGGCCGAGCGCATGGAACGCAAGGACGAGTCGCACCACGTACTTGAGCTGTTGGCCTTGTTGCCGGCGAATCAGCAGGAGGTAGTTCATCTTAGATTCCAGGCCGGCCTCAGCTATCGCCAAATCAGCGAGGTCACTGGACTCAGCGTTTCCAACGTCGGCTTCTTGTTACACACGGCACTTGCCCGCTTGCGAGAGCAGACAAATGCCACGGACGCCCATGGCAATGCTGTACACGTTAAGGGGGCATTGAATGGAAATTCGTTGGCGGGTACATCGTCGAACCGCGAGCGGCTCAGTAGTGAACGATTGGACGGCGAGCAATGGGGCGCTGTGAGATGACCGATGGCATTTCGCAATATTCGGACAAGCATTCTGCCGTGAAAGTCGCTGCCGACGAGACAGATACATATTTAGAAATGGGCAGAAGGGAATAGATCATGACACTTTCCGCGAACGATCCTCGCTTGACCGCGTACGCGTTGGGAGAACTCGATCAGCACGAGGCCGTATTACTAGAGGCAGAACTCGGCGCGTCGCCCGACGGGAAGCGGGCACTCGCCGAGATTCGGCATCTTACTGGGCAATTGGCTCAGGCACTGTCGGCAGAGCCCGGCCCAACGCTGCCCCCCTCAGTTCGTGAAATGATCCTCGCGACCAGTGCCAAGCTCTCGGCGCATAATGATCAGGCCGTGACACATTCAAGGGCTGACAAATACACTGTGCGATCCGTCCGGCCGGCAATGACGAATCCCTCGTCGCCAGCGTTGCACCGTACGGTTTGGTTGCGCCGGCACAGCAGGTTATTGACCGTTTGTGGTGTGCTGATATTTGCCGCTGCTCTGGTGCTCCCCGGCATACGGCCAGTTCGAGAATCGGATCGGAAGGACACTATTGCCAAAGTTGAGTTCGACCCAAGCCAGCAATCGCAGGCTACCGAGCAAGTCCTGCCCCATCTCCGCTACAACGTAAATCAAACGCCACCGGCCGAAGATCCCGCGAAAGCGAATCCGGAACAGATCGCCGTGATCGTGGATCAGTTCAATCAACTGATCGAAGCGCAGCGGTACGAAGAAGCCGAAGTATTGGCAACGAAGGCGGAGTTGGACTCACCCGACGATTCCGTTGTAAGACAGTTAAGTCTGCAGGCGAAGTTCGCTCAGCGGCTTGCCAGATCGAAGCATAAGACAACGGGGCCGGCAACCGGTCACGTCGAGGTGCTGAAGTCCGTAGACGTCGGAACACAAAGCGGCGAACCCGCACTATCCGGCGCGGTACCTTCTGAAAAAGCATCACAGAAACCGACCTATATTGTTTCAAAACCGGTTTACGAAAACAGTACCGTTAGGACCCGGCAGTGGATGTATCTTGCCAATCCGTCTCAGAGGAATCGCGTGGCCGGTGGCGGACAAAATGGTGCAAAGAATGAAGTCGGGGCCTATCGAATTCAGACCTTCGGCGAAAAGCAAAACACCGAAGGCGTTGATAAGCGATACAATCTGGCGACCACCCATTCGTACGATCCTCCAGCGCAAACCGCGCCAGCAGACGCCAAGGTATGGGACGTTGACGACGTTTTGCATATAGGGCTTCCCGGCGCTGCCAATTTCGGTCTTTCGGTTGCCCTCAAGGATAATAATGCCGCTGTGATGATGGTTCGCCCGAGGATCATCATCCAGGAAGAAGAGGAGGCAAAGCTCGCCGAGGGGCGGCGAGGCTCCAACACGGAAACGTACGATTCGATCGTCGACAATCCGTTCCAGTCTGTCGCGCAGCAACCGCTTTCGACGTTTTCGATCGACGTCGACACAGCCTCGTACGCCAACGTGCGCCGGTTCTTGAATCAGGGCACGCTGCCGCCGCCAGGGGCTGTTCGGATCGAGGAAATGCTGAATTACTTCCGTTACGGCTATGAGGGCCCCAAGGACGCTGCCGCGGAGAAGCCAAAGGACACTGCCGCGGAGGGGCTGAAAGATACCGCCCCGTTCGCCGCCCATACCGACGTCGCGGCTTGTCCCTGGGCGCCCCAGCATCGGCTGGTGCGAATCGCGCTCAAAGCGCGCGAGATCGCGGTCGACAGTCGACCGGCCAGCAACCTGGTCTTTCTGGTCGACGTTTCTGGTTCGATGCAGGATCAGAATAAACTGCCGCTAGTCAAAGAAGGCTTGCGTCTGCTGGTCGAGAAACTGGGCGAGAACGACCGTGTGGCCATTGTCGTGTATGCTGGCGCTTCGGGATTGGTGCTACCGTCCACGCTCGGCACGCACAAAGATAAGATCCTCTACGCCATCGACCAACTCGAAGCTGGCGGCTCGACCAACGGCGCCGCGGGCATTCAGCTTGCCTACGACACGGCCGTTGGCAGCTTCATCAAAGGGGGCGCCAATCGCGTCATCTTGGCCACCGACGGCGATTTCAACGTCGGCATTTCGGATCAAAGCCAGTTGGTCGGTCTGATCGAAAAGAAAGCCACCAGCGGCGTGTTTCTGAGCGTGTTGGGATTCGGGATGGGCAACTTAAAGGACTCCAACCTGGAAAAGTTGGCCGACAAGGGAAACGGCAACTATGCCTATATCGACAGTCCAGGCGAAGCCCGCAAGGTACTGGTCGAAGAACTCAGCGGCACACTGGTTACCGTCGCCAAAGATGTGAAGATCCAGATCGAGTTCAACCCGGCCAAGGTGCAAGCATATCGTTTGCTTGGTTACGAAAACCGCGTTCTGGCCAAGGAAGATTTCAACGACGACAAAAAAGATGCCGGCGAGATTGGCGCTGGGCACACCGTGACCGCGCTCTACGAAGTAACGCCGGCTGGCGTCACGACAGAGCAGCCTCGCGGCGTCGACAAGCTGGAATATCAGGCCGAGGCCACTCCCCGGGATGTGGCTGCGCGATCGGACGACTTGTTGACACTCAAACTCCGCTACAAAGAGCCTGAGGGAACGGTAAGCCGGCTGTTGAAGTTCCGGGTGGCTGACAAGGATCAGGAGATCGGCGTTGCCGGCGACGATTTTGAGTTTGCGGCGGCAGTAGCTGCCTTCGGGATGCTGCTGCGGCACTCGGCCCACAAGGGAGCGGCGACCTTTCCCATGGTCCTCGAAATTGCCCAGGGAGGGCTCGGCGCCGACCACGAGGGCTATCGCCACGAATTTATCGAACTGGTGAAAAAAGCGCAGCAGCTGCTGCAATAATCAAACTCCGCTCGAAACGGACGAGCGCCGCAAAAAACGCCATCGCGATTCCTTCGCTGCTAGCACCTCCCTCGCGAATTCTTTAGGCAGCCCGCATCGAGACCAACAGGGGAGATCGCCGATACCCGCCATGTTGCTGCTGACATGAACGTGCCACGCCGCACAATCATGCTCGGCGAGCCGGCGTTTTGACAGGCTCGGCCGGTTGTTTGCGAGCGGCATGTCTCCTTCTTTGCTAGCACCTCTCTCGACTTCGGTTGTGTTGGGCTTCCGACCGATAACTGTCGTATCCCCGTGTTGCCCGTTTGGGTATAGTCCGTGCCGCATGCCGCCCTCTATTCTGAAGGCAGGACCATCTGTGACACGCGTCAGTAATTTGAAACCGACGTTCGTTGCGCGCGTGGCGGGAACGATTTCGCCCAGCGGAAGTTGGAGCACGACTGTGACCCCCGCCGCCGGAATTGCTCCGGGCGCCGCGCCGGCTGCGGATGTTGCGGCCTCGCTGGCAACCTCGCTTCCGGCGACAGACCATGAATTCACCGTTATCATCCCCGCTTACAACGAGCAACGTCGCCTGCCGAAGACGCTAGCGGAAATCGGCCGCTTCCTCGATGCTTCGCAGCTCGACTATCGGGTTATCGTGGCCGATGACGGCAGTAGCGATAACACGCCCGAGTTGGCCGGTCGTCACGGGCCGCGATTTTCCACCGTTCGTCTGGCGCAGAATTCGGGCAAAGGTTGCGCCGTACGCACCGCCATGCTGGCGGCCACCGGCCAGGTGATAGCCTTCACCGACGCCGACTTGCCATTTCAGTTGGCAGCACTTCGTCAGGGTTACGATTGGATCCGCCAATCGAACTGTGAAATTGTGTTTGGCAGCCGTCATATTGGGCAATCTTCGCAGGCCGCCAAGCGCAACGTGATGCGAAAGATCGCAACCCGTACTTTCCACAGCCTGGTAAAGGTCCTGGTATCGACCGACGTGACCGATACGCAATGCGGGCTGAAGATATTCAGCCGTCGAGCTGCCGTGGAAATCTTTTCACGGGCTACCGTGAACGGATTCGCCTTCGATACCGAAGTCGTGGTGCTAGCTCGTCGGCTAGGCCTTGCGCACCTGTCCATGTCCGTCACGTTGGTCAATGAAGAAGCATCGACGGTGTCATTGGTGCGACATTCGCTCCCCATGCTGTGGGACGTGATAAAGATGCGCGCCCGACTCCGCCATTCGCGGACCGCGCTACAACTGCCCCTGGGATGGGGGCAATTCTCCCCGCAGCGCCATCGCGCCGCTGCCTGAGCGGTGCATTCGGCGTATTGCTGTGTTCACGCCTGCGTAAATACGCTATATCGACGCCCGAATTACGGCCAATGTGGCCATGACGCCGATTCTGCGATGGATGCGGACAGCGTTCGGGGAAGATGCGTGCCTGCACGAATTGTTCTACATGCCGATGATTTTGGGTTGAACGCAGCCGTCACGGGCGGAATCCTGCGAGGGTTCGCGCATGGCCTGCTGACCAGCACATCGCTCCTGGCGGGCGCGCCGTACGCTGCGCACGCCATCGCGGCATGGAAGAGGCTGACCTCGGTCCATCTCGCCGGAGAATTGCCGTCGGCGGTCACTCGCCACGGACTCGGCGACGCGGGGATGCCCTTTGATCTGGGCGTGCATCTGAATCTCACACAAGGTCGCCCGCTGACGGGTAGCAAGTATCCGGCTCAACTGCTGGACAGTCACGGTCGTTTTCCGGGCATTCTTCGCCTGTTCGCGCGCCTGCAGCGCCGACGCAACGCGTTCGTGTTCGCCAAGGTGCAAGCGGAAATGGCTGCTCAGATCGCCTTTGTTGTCGATCATGGCCTGCGGCCGACGCACCTCAACGGTCATCAGTACGTTGAACTGCTGCCGCAAATCGGCAATTTGCTGCCGGAACTACTCGCGCATTTTGGCATCCCTACGATGCGCATGGCAGCCGAACCGGCACTGGTTCATACCACGCTGTGGCACGAATTTCGGCTGCCGTCGTGGTTGCTGGCCGTGGTCAAGCAGCATTACGCTCGCCGCCTGCAGGCCAGCGACGTAGCACGAACCGCGCTGGCACCGAGTGTGTATTTTGGCACCGCTCATGCTGGTCGGATTAATCTCGGCGTCATGGAGCTGTTTCTCGCTCGGGTCGGTCAACACGGCACAGTCGAGATCGGCATGCACCCGGGATTGGAGGACGACAGCACCGCCGCTCGCGACAACGAAGATGGTTGGCGGGATCCTTTGGCGAACATCCGACCGCGCGAACTAGCGATGCTCGAGTCGCCGGAGTTGGCCAGCCGATTGCGGACTACGGAAATGACACTCGGACGGTTGACGCAGCTGGCAGTCGTTTCACGGGCCAGAGCCGCCTGAGCCTGCTGTCATCGGCCGCGAACCGCGGCCAGCATCTTATCAACATCGCGCCTCGACAGTTTCTTACTTCCCATGAACAAATACTTAAAAGCCTTGGAAATCCGTCCCGCCTGCGGCGGCGACCCGTCGAGATTATTCCAAGTCGCCGTAACGGTGTGGATCGTGTTCACGATTGTCGTCGGGGTAAAGGCCGTCGCCTCGCCGGTGAAGCACAATAGCTATTATGCATTTCAGGCCGGCGCGCATTTGTGGTGGGCCGAACAAGACATGTACGACGGTACGTTCAACGAGTTTCGCTACGGACCGGCCTTCGCCGTGGTATTCTCGCCGCTTGCGCAGCTGCCTTTGCCGCTCGGGTCGTTGATCTGGATGTGGATCAACGTAACGGCTTTCTTCTGGTCGCTAAGAATCCTGGTGCGCGATATCCTGCCGGCCACTTGGACGCCTGACCGCGAAGCCGTGTTTCTGCTGTTGGTGTTGGTAGCGTCATATCGCGGGATTTGGTCGGCGCAAACCAATACTTTGATTTTCGCCACCGTGGTGGCTGGCATTCATGCGATTCAGCAGCAGCGATGGACTTGGGCCGCGTTCTGGCTGGCCGTGCCGGTGCATATCAAGATTTGGCCCGTGGCGGCCGCGCTATTGTTGATCGCGTGTTGGCCGCGCCAACTGGCGGTGCGATGGGTCTGTGCGCTGTCCGCCATAGCACTGTGGCCACTCACCACCAAGTGGCCTGGCGTCGTCTTGGCGCGCTATCACGAATGGTATCAGGCACTAAGCGGTCCGATGCAAGTACGACACGACTATCGGGATATGTGGACTCTGTGGGAAGCGGTCTGCCCGCCCGTCGACAAGCCGGCATACCTTGTGTTGCAACTCTCCACAGCGCTGTTGGCGGCCGCGTTGTGCCTATGGCAGCAGCGTCGGTCGACATCGCAATCGCAACTTATGACTTTCGTTCTCGGCATGTGGACGGCCTGGCAGCTCTTGTTTGGTCCGGGCTCGGAGCGCGCCACGTTTTCTCTGATCGCTCCGCTGACGGCCTGGGCCGTTGTCACTTGTACGAGCGGATCACGCGGCCGCACGTTGGCTGGAGCAGCCTTCGCATTGACGGTGCTGGCATCAATTGGACAAGTCGAAAGACTTCTCCGGCCGAGCATGCCCATTGTTGCGGCGTTGCACCCCATCGGAGTGTCTGTCTTTGCCGTCTGGTTGGTGATGCACGCTCGCCACTGGCAATCCGTGCAGCAGCAGCCGGAGCAGAGCGAACGACTCGCCCTGCCCGCCGGTTGGGCGCCGGCAACGTAATGCGCGGCATCAGGCCACGTGCGCTCACTGCTTGATCCTCTCGGCGCGAATGCGGCAGTGCTAGCCGCCGAGATGACTCGTCTACCAATCGTGGCTGACGACGTCGCCGGGACCAGCAGATTCGTGCTTTAGCCCAATCGTGGTACGCCGTTCGTGACACTTTCGACAGATTATGGTCAGGTCGCATGTCGATCGACCTGTTTCCGCTTAGGTTCGCGCATCAGAGCGACCACAATGCTCAGCGATCTGGGGGGCGGGTTTAAGCTTGCAGCGGCTGTCTCGGATCCGATTTCTGGCGGCAAGTGGCACTGCGAGTCCTTGCCCCAGAGGTAGCGCCGGCGCAAAATAGTCCCTCGGAACACGAAAATTGCGAGCTAGTGAGAATCTCACTAGTATTGGGAAGGGGCTCATTGTGGCGGGGATGTACTTTGTCCATCTGGAACAACGCTCGGCGAGGCGGCCGGCTGCGCTCGTTTGAAAGCCTTGAGCCGCGAGATCTTCTCACAGTCACCTCGATGAATCCCATCGGAGACGTGTCGCATGACGGCATCGTCAACGGTTTAGACATTGCTGCTGTCGCGGATCATTGGCTGCAAACCGGCGGCGTGAGCCTGTCAGGCGACGTGAACGGGGACGGGATCACCAATGGATTGGATCTCTCCACAATTGCCAGTCATTGGTTGCAAAAGGCCGGCAGTCTGGCCCTGGGGACACTTACGCCCCCACCGGCCGTCGAAGGGCAGCCGTTTAACAATGTGACGGTGTACCATTTCACCGATTCCAACCCAGCCGCCAAGCCCAGCGACTATACGGCCGTCGTTACGTTGGGAACTGGCAATCAAGTTACGTTATCGAGTACGGCCAACTCGTTCGGCCAAATCGTCGCCGATGCCGGGGGCGGTTTCGACGTGCAACTGTCCTTCAGCTATCCAAAGGCGACTCAGAACCTGACGTTCGGCGTAACCGTGACAAGCGCCAATGGGCAGGGGACGAGCATTCGGACCGATACGTTCTCAGTTGCCGACGCGCCTTTGACCGCCGGAGCGATCACGCCGCCCGTGGCGATCGAGGGCGTTGCCTTTCAAAACGTGACGGTGTTTCATTTTACCGATGCCGATCCAGCCGGCGTGCCCAGCGACTACGCGGCTATTGTCACGCTGGGTGATGGCAACACCGTGACCCTGACCAATGCGCCAAGCCCGAACGGACAGATTGTCAGTGGCTTCAACGGTGGTTTCGACGTGCAGCTGTCGTATAACTATGCGGCGCCGTTGACCAATCAGGTTTTCAGTGTCGCGGTAACCGACGTGGGCGGCCAGTCGACCGCGGCCAGCATCAGCACGTTTGCTGTGGCGAATTCTCCGTTTACGCCTGGCAGCTTGACGCCCCCGGTGGCAACATCGAGCAACCCTTTTTCTAATGTCACGGTTTTCCAGTTCACGTACGACGATTCGTCGGTCACGGCGAGCAGTTTTTCTGCCCTCGTAGCACTGGGCAATGGCAGCTCCGTCACACTGACAAGCACGCCCGGTCCGAACGGCCAGATCGTGGCCAATGCGAGTGGCGGTTTCGACGTGCAGCTTTCGTACAACTATCCCACAGGGCTTAGTCATCAGGTCTTTTCCGTTCTCGTGACCGGGCCCCATGGGCTAACAGTGGGCGCCAGCACGACCACGTTTTCAGTCGCCTGGCTCGCTTCGCAGTTCTCGCCCGAGGTGGCGCTGGACGCGACCAATCGCGCCACGGTGGGCACTATTGGTGGCGGCGCGATGTTGAATGTCGCGCAAAGTCAGTACCTGACCGAGCCCGACAATCCGGCCTTGGACACGTTGTTCAACAACGCCAGCCAGCTCACGATCGAGTTCCAGGCTCGCCAGCAGACGCTTGGTCTGGATCGCAGCTTCTTGACCAAGTGGAATTCCGGCAACAATGGCACGATCTCGATTTCCACGGGACAGCATCCGGGGGAAGAAGGAGAAATCGTTGTCTGGTTCGCTACGTTTAACGGCGATGTCTCTGGAACCGTTACGACCGTCGGCGCGAATCTGCAAGCCAGCGTGAACTACGACATTGCCTTCGTCTTCAATGCCGGGCAAGTCCAGATTTACGTGAACGGCCAGTTGCAGTCGAGTTACGTCAGTTCCGGAGTCATTCCCACGACTTTGGCGGCGTCGAGCAACGCCGCCCTGGAATTGGGCCGTTGGAACAACTTGGGACGCTACTTCGATGGCTCGATCGAGAATCTCAACATGTGGAGCGTGGCCAAAACCCAGGCCCAGATCCAATCGCTGCAAGGGGACGTGATTCCGTATGCCCAAATGACAACCACCCAGCGGGCCGGGATCGTGCAGTCATTCCCTCTGACTGAGAATAGCGGGCCGGGAGTCGACGCGGTTAATGGCTATCAGATGCTGAATCCGACCGGCGTTTTGCGCGAGCAGATTGTCACCTCATGGGCGAGTACCGGATCGCTGCCGGCGTACTTCGTGCCCAGCCCCGAGGGGCAAGCCCCCGACTACGTCAGCAGCGTACCGTCGATGAACGGGCAAGCGGCCCTGAAGTTCAACGGCATAAATGATGCGCTGAAGTATGCCTCGACGCAGTTGCCCAACGAGAGTAGCGGCGATGTATTTATCGTCGCGCAGTTTTCCGGCGGCGGCGATAATCTCGAGGTCGACACGCTGTTCTCTTCCGCATCGGATACGACGGCGGTTGATTATTTCTTCTTCGCTTCGTACGACCCGAGCACTACGCAGACTCCGGCCAGCGAGGGTGGTGGTACGGCGCTGCCGCGACTCCGTTTCCGCGACGACACGTTTCAGACCGATATCCGGGGAAGTCAGATCGTTATTCAGCCCGGCGTTACGTACGTCTTGCACTTTTGGGGGCTAGGAACCGCCAAGGGCTATGGGATGACGATCAACGGCCTCAATGATTCTCCGTTCTACACGACGTCGAGTCCGGAGGACTACGCCACGGCGGCCGGCAGTTGGTTCGCGGCTTCGGCGAATCGCACCAATCTGACGATCGGTGATTTCGAGCGCTCGGATGGACCGCAGGGATTTGCCGCGGCGCTGATTTCCGAAATTGACGTGTACGCGGGAACGCCTTCGCAGCCCGTGCTGCCGCAGAACGTGTCGCAACAAATCGTCAACTCGCTGATGACCAAGTACGGTGCCACGCCGCTGGGCAACGACGGCTGAGCGTCGCCGGCCGACGCCGTGGCAATGGGAAGTTAACTCTCAAACTTGGGGCGATCAGGTGGCTGCCCCTTACCGTCCACCGCCCGCCGCGCCGGGTGTGCCGCTCCAGCTTGGCAGCTTCGTCGGGAACGACTTGGTCGTCGCTTCGCTCCAGCCATTGCCTACGCCTTTGCCGCTCCAGAACAAGTCGCCGCCGGGCGCGCCGAGGCTCTTGATGCGCTTCGACACATTGCCGCCGTTGTCCGACAGAGCGTTGTCGTGAATGAAGTTATTGTCGGGGTTCGGCTCGACGTTCAACTTGTGCTCCGGCGGAAAGACATCGGTCAAGGCATACAACGCGATCCCGTATGAACCATGGCCACACACTTCGTTCTTGGTCACGTCTGTATTGTCGGCCGCGTTCACGGCGATGCCGATACCCGGCTCGACCAGGTTGACGGTGTTCCCCGGTGGTGACAGGTTTTGATAATTATTGTCGAGCACACGATTGTTAATCACGCGCGCGTTCGAGGCCACGGTTGTGGGCAGATCGGGCAATAAGACCACCAGCAGGCCCAGGGAATTCTGGTGGGCCGAGTTGTTAGCCATCAGCACGTTGATGCAGTTCTCGGTCTCCATGCCGATCGTGTTACGGTACGACTCGCAATTCTGAATGACGACGTCCTGGCACTGCCCGGCATAGACACCGGCGTCCCACACATCGCTGACGACGCAGCCGTCGACCAGTACTCCTTGGCAAAGGACGGGGTAGACGCCGTATTTGCCGGTGTTATGGCAGACGAGGTTCTTGAAGGTGGCGTTCTTGGCTTTGTTAACGACGACGCCATTCCCCTTGTAATTACGAATCTCGAAGCCCGAGATCAAAAAATTGTTGCCCGACGCCAGCACCGCGTCGTTCATGGTGTTTTTGCCGTCGAAGACGGGCCGTTCGCCGCTCTGCACCGTACCCACAAGCTCGATATCGTCAAAATCGATCGTCACGGTTTCGCTGTAGGTGCCGGGCAGCACTTGGATCCGGTCACCGGGCCGTGCGCGGTCCACAGCCGCTTGGATCGATTGGCCTGGCGCCACGGTGAAGGTGCCGCGGATCGATTGCGATGTCACGCCGGGAGCAGACGCATTGCGCTCGGGATACTTTTCTTCCTCGGCCGCCTTGGCCGCTGTGAAAGAGAGCAATGCGAAGCAAGCGACCAGCGCGAACCACTCGAGCGAGAATTTCATGGCGAACCTCCTGTCAACGGGGATGAGTTCGTGTCGGTGGACGAAGTGGAATCTTGTGCGGGGCGCGCCGCTGTGGCTGGCCCGCGTAATAGATCGACGGGGAACGTGACGACGTCGCCACTTTCGCGCCATACGTTACCTACGCCAGTGCCGTCCCAGTACAGGTCGCCGCCGGGGGCCTTGCGGCGCTCGGTGTAGGCCGAGTGCGGGTGGTAGCCATTGCCGCGATAGGTATTGCCAGTGATTTGCGTATGGTCCGAGTTTGGCTCGATATCCAGCTTGTGATCCCCGGCGGGCTGCGACAGCGCCCCAACCACTATGCCATACGAATCGTTATCGGCGATCCAGTTCTGCGTGACTTCGGTACGGTCCGCAGCCATGACCAGGATGCCGATGCCCGAAGGCAAATTTGCGATCAAAGTGCCGGGCTTGCCGAAATTCTCGTGATTGTTGGCCCACGACCGGTTATTGATCACGCGCGTATCGAAACCGACTTTCAACGGATTGTTCGGCAGCACGAAGACCAACAGCCCGGCGGTGTTGTGATGGGCGCTGTTGTTGGTCACCAGCGCCGCTGTGCAGTTTTCGATCTCGATGCCGGCCACGTTGTTGAAGACTTCGTTGTTGCGAACCACGATGTCTCGGCTGCTACCGACATAGATGGCCGCGTCGCTGATGCCGCTGACGACGCACCCCTCGACCAGCACGCCAGCGCATTCGACGGGATACACACCGTACAACCCCGCATTGTCGACGATCAAATTGCGAAACACGACCCGCTGGGCCTTGCTCGCCAGAACTCCGTTTCCCTTGAAATTGCGGATGACAAAACCCTCGACCAACAGATCATCGGCCGAACTCTGCACGGCGTCGGCCAGCGCTCCGCCGCCATCGAGAACGGCCCGCTCGCCGTCACGGTTAAGACCAACCAGCGTGACACCATCCTTGTCGATGACGATTGTCTGGTGATACACGCCCGGCTCAACCTCAACACGATCTCCGGCCGTGCAACGATCGATGGCCGACTGTATTGATTGCCCGGGGCTAACATGGAATGTCGCGGCAGCGCGATTACCTGCCGCACGCCCTGCAGGCAAACCGTTGAGCGCTGCCACCCAAGACAGGCCCTCGCCAGCACCTTGCCTGGTCGCAATATCGTTCGGCGGCGTCGCACCCGTGGCGATTCTCTCCAGGCCGGGTATACGGTGCATGTTGCCGCTCGAGTAACCGGTCAACGGCGCGCCAGGTGTTGCGGCCGCCACGGATTTCGGTTGCAGTGTGGAAGCCGCGGCCCGCGGGTGGGACGTAACCAGGCCGCGAATTGTCGGCGGAGCGCTGCCAGATGATTGCCGTAGGGCAGGGGATGCCTTTGCGCGCACCAGTTGCGGTGCCGGCATCGCCTTCGTCTTTACAGATACAACCGGCAACCCGCTGGGAACGCCCCGCGGAGGATCAGGTTGCAATGATGTGTCCGTCAGCGCTTTTAAAAAGGCCACCAGATCGGCAATCTCAGCGTCCGTAATATCGAACTTGCCGATCTTGTCATCCATCCCTTGCGGCGGGTACGGCTCGCCGCGGCCCCCTCCTTTGGCGTAGAACTTGATAACGTCTTCCAACGTGTCGAATGCGCCATTGTGCATGTAAGGCGCTGTAAGCTCGATGTTGCGCAGCGACATGGTCTTAAAGGCACCACGAGGGCCTTCGCCGGGGACGCCCGCCCGGCCGTGGTCAGGCTCTCCTTTGTCGGGCACACCGATCACCCGAAAAGTGTCGTCAGCAAACGTCGGAAAGTTATGGCATTCAAAGCAGCGAGTTTTGAGCGAGCGGAAGAGTTTCATGCCGTCGCGCTCGTGCGCGTCGAGCGCGCCAGTGTCGCCGGCAGCGTATCGATCGAACTTGGAATTGAACGAAAGCAGCGTGCGCTCGAAGGCGGCCACCGCCTTGGTCACATGATCAAACGTGACGGCTTCGTCCGCTGAGCCGCCAAACACCTTTTGAAATTGCGATACGTACTCTGGAATCTCGCACAGTTCCTTGACGAGGGTATCCGGATTCTCCCCCATTTCGTGTTCGTTCGTGATCGGGCCGGCGGCCTGGGCTTCGAGATCGTCGGCCCGGCCATCCCAGAATTGCCATTTATGATAGGCGGCATTCCATATGCTTGGCGCGCTGCGACCCAAGACATGGCCGCCATTGCGCTCGGGCCCAACCCCCAGCCCGTTGAAGCCCATGCTCAACTTGCGGCCGTCGGCAAAGCCATGATCAGGGTGATGGCAATGGGCGCACGAGATCGTATCGGCGCCGCTGAGGATCGGGTCAAAGAACAGCAACTTGCCCAGTTCGACCTTCTCGGGAGTCATCGGATTCTTTTCCAGCGAGCGCATCTGTGGAAAAGGGGCCTGCAGACCAGTGGCACGCGGTTGCCCGGCGACAAATGGTTCATCAGGCGCCCAGGCTCCGTCACGCATGCGCCAGCCGAGAACGCTAGGGGCGTCGTCAGCCCAGGCGGTCGGTTCGAAGAAAGGGGCCAGAACGATAGCGATCGTTGCAAATAGCAACCACGAGCGGATCATGGTAGAAGCTCTCCCGATCCGGAGCGACCGGCAGTTGGCGAATGGAGATCGAAATGCACGGCAACCGAGCGGCTAAGGATCGCACCGACCAGGTGGCCAGCGATCCAGCCGTCGAGCGCGCTTAAATTTAGTTGATGCCACGGCGCGGAGCAAGCGCGGGAAGAATGCGTTGGCTGGTGTAATCCGCGACAGGTCACCATTGCCGGTTACCCATTCCCTCTTCCAAACAGTGCCACAATCCCTACAATCGAGGGCTCGCGTCTGCACCCCTAGCTCAATTGGATAGAGCATCGGTCTACGGAACCGAAGGTTAGAGGTTCGAGCCCTCTGGGGTGTACTGGCCCGAAAGTCTGAGAATCCTTGGCTTTCGGGCCTTCTTATGCGCTCGTGGTTCGCAGGAGCGTGGGACGTTACTAGATCGTCCGAAGCAGGCAGTGTTGCGGTCCGGTTCAGGACAAAGTGCGAAGGTCCCGGCGGTGCTCAATGCCCCGGCTCAACGTCCTGTAAACATAGGCTTGCGCCTTTCATGATCGCGTTGACGCCTTCCAGGTAGTCCGCGCTGCGGTAAACCTCATGCGGCGATTGGGCAACGCCCTCGAAGACTTCGGGAGCGATCGGATTAGCCTCGGTCAGATCGCGAGATTGCTCCTTAGTTGCCTCAACGTTCATCAGAATCGGACGAGCGCGGTTCGCGTGCTACGCGCGGAACTCTAAATGGCTTGCCGCTAAACTTTTTGTTTGACGTAACGCGGCCACATGCTGCAGCTCTTTTTCCCCCACCAATGGATATGGGCGCGGGTCCATTGGGCGGCCTCGTTGTTCCGGCCCCAGACCAGTGGCGGCACGTTGCCGACGATGAAATCTATGCAGAATTCTCGATGAGAAACGGTGTACAGCGAGGTGCCCGAACAGCCAGTCATGCTGCCCAAAACCGAGTCACGCGAAGCAACGTATCTCATTATTCATTAATGGGTTGCGGTCGCCTATTGTGAGTCCGTCCGCCAAGCAGGGGAATCGAAGGATGGGGGCTTTGTCACTTTTTTTCCAATTTTCGCATTTAGTTCTGGCATCCCCCGCTATAGGTGGATATGCTGGCGTTCGTTAACCACGGTAGATCAAGCGTTAGGCGCGATGGCAATCTACGAAGTTGTTATCTAAAACGCGGATCGCGTGGAGAATAAGTTTGTGATTCTGAGATTTTTGAGAAATCCAACAGAAGAGTTTTGTTGTATTTCATGTACGTCGATAGTTCGGGATTTTTTGTTGGACCGGTTTAGACTCTTTGTCTAGCATGCAGCAAGATGTGTCGCCGGCCGAAACATCGCGCCGTCGGGTCGGTTATCAGGCAAGGGTGACAGGACCACGGAAAGGACGAGCCTAATGAATAGCAACCGAGACTTGATTAGACGTTCAATGCGTCTAACAATATGTGCTCTCTTCGTCTGCTGCGTGGTGCCGCTCACGGCACAAGCCGGATCAATAAATTACGGCGATGTTACCGCAGCAACGGTGATCTTTAAGCAGGTCACCGAATCCTCGACGAATCCGGGGGTTCCACTCTTTGGCGCTCCTTCGGCATCTGGTAATTCGCTCGTCTTCAATCCGCCGAATTTCAGCGCTACGTCGATTAACGGCGGCGTGGATTTCACCGATGGAACGCTCAACACATTGATCACTTCCAAGCCCGGTCAATTTATCACCACGATTAACGTCAACGAAGTCGGCGACTACACGCTGGCCGGTCCAGCTTCGACCACCGCGTCGGCGTCCATTTCGGCTCCGATCTTCTTGCAAATCCAAGCGGTCAATGGAGTCGATCTTGTTTCCCCTTACAACTATCAACAAAGTGTTGTGTTCACTGGCGGTGGAAACTATTCGCTGCCTGCGAATGCAGGGACGGGAGTGATCTGGTCCGGGGCGGCGAGTATCAATGTAAACGCAGTTTTGGCCGCGGCGGGGATTAGTGGTCAGGCAACCCGCATTCAGTACACCATGGACAACTCCTTGTTGACGATCACAGGCGGGGCAGGCGACTTGGCGTTCATCAAGAAGAAGGATGTCGGCGGCGTAACGCTTACGGTACCCGAGCCTTCGAGTTTGGTTTTAACGGCGATGGCCTGTCTGGGCGGGATGGCAATGTTGATTCGCCGAATTAAAATTGCTTAAGTCGTCGGAAGATGTACACAGGTTTAGTTAGGGGATTCTTTCCATCGCGAGCGTCACGCGGGAGGAAGCAGGGTGACCATCTTCTCTTGGTCATGGGCCTAGCAACCTTCTGGCCAGCGTTGCATTAGATTCAACAACAAGTGGCTCTCGTCGGTCGCAGAGATTACAAAGAGGTAACGCCAATGCTCGTTTATCGTTATTCCGCTGCTCTCTTGGTCGCGTTCGGCGTCCTTGCCGCGACTTCCGCTGTTCCTGCCGTCGCCGGCTCGATTAATTATGGGAATGTGGCGGCTCAAACGGTCGTGTATCAAAATGTGACCGAGTCTTCGCTCGATCCTCTGCCGCTGTACGGAACTCCATCCGCTTCGGGCAACTCTTTGCAGTTCACTCCGCCTAACTTCGAGGCGCAGTCTCTGGACGGCAGCGTGAATTTTGTCGATGGCACTTTGAATACCAGCATCGTGGCGAACCCCAATCAGGGGATTAACACGATTTCGGTCGCAGAAGCCGGAGACTTCACACTGGAAGGTACCGGCGCCTATGCCACGATCTCGGCCCCGATTTTTCTGCGGATTGACGATGTCAATGGGGCGCCCTTGATCAGCCCTATCACTTACAGCACCAATTTGCTCTTTACGTCCGGCGCGGGTGGCGCAGGCAGTTTTCAAACTCCCGGTGATGCGGGAGTGGGTACGATTTGGACGGGCAGCATTTCAGTCGATCTGAACGCGATCTTGGCAGCCCACAACATGGGTGGCAATGTCACTCAGGTTCAATGGACTATGGACAACTCGCTCACCGCCTATGCCCCTTCGGGCGGGATTTCGTTCATCAAGAAGAAGGACATTGGCGGCGTGGCCCTTACAGTGCAAACCGGCGGAATCCCCGAGCCTTCGTCCGTGATTTTGGCCGCCCTGGGCTTTGTCGGCTTGCTGTATGCCGCCCGCAAGCGGATGTAAACGCCCACCGATCTTCAGGGACAGGTAGCTGTCAGAGATTGGAAGTGGGCAGTCGCCATCGGGCCCTTGTGCGGGTGTGACTCTCGGTGGGATAAACTCCCAAGCACCGCAATCCCGCGCGAGGTTCGCTCATCGGGCCCAGTGTTTCGAGTTCAGCGTGCAGCCAATGCCTGCTGACCGTGGGAAATGATTCAACGCGGGCGCTCAATCGCGCCGGGCCACGGTGCAACTTTTTAGCCGCTTCGTGCATTCAATAGCGGCGGCATCGGACATGCCAACGCGTCGGAGATGACGCGAAGCAACTCCCCTTCCTCGACCGTGACCCGTGCGTCGGCGCCGATGCACGCGGCGCATGCCTCTAGAACGCTTCGTTTTGCCAACGGCGCGGCACTCGCGAGTTCGTCGAGGGCTCGATCAAGAGGGCCCAGGCCAGTCTGATCGCGTGGTAAAAGAGTCAGCGGATTATCGCCCGCTTGCAGCTTTGCCACACCAATTCCGAAGGCACGGTCCGCCTGCGCATCGTCGCGCGCGCCGGAGTAGGCAAGTGTCGAAAGCAACGATCTACAAGACGCCAATACCTGGACCAGCTTGTCGTACTTCAGCTTCGCGGGCGGCGCCTGCTCCAGCCGCGGCAGTAGCCGCTTCAGCACCAGGCGGTGGACCGCGTATTCGAACAAGCTCACCTGGTTGTCAGCCTTGATCAGAAACATCACATCGTCCCGGAACGCGGCAAGTTGGCCAGGCGAGAGCCGCTTGAGTGCAGGGAGCACCATGCTGACCAACGGCAACTTGGCTTCCGGATTGAGTCGCCGGGCCAACGGTTCGATGCGCAACGTTTCTTGATTCGCGCGTGGGTCGGCCCGCGTGGCGAGATAGTCTAGCTGCCGCGCGCAAATTTCGGACTGCCTATCGTCCAGCAGCAAGGCATAGATCGTGGCCACGGCGCCCAGCGGATCCCGCACGTTGGCCACCAAGTCGGGCGGCAACGAGGCGACAAGCGCCGCCGCGTAGTCCAAATGCTCGATTCGTGGTGCGCCCACCTGCGCCACGGCCGCTTCGGGCGCGAAGGCGAAGCTCTGCGCGCCGGCCGTCGTCTCGGAGTGGATATTCTCCCGCGCCAGGCGCTGCGTGGCCAAGGTATGCGGGTCAACCAGATCCCCCGCCGAATAGCTGACGTTCTCTACGCGTGGGTATTTGCCATCGAACGACGGATCGATCCGTTGGATCCGTTCGGCCAAAGGAGGATGCGTGGCCAGCAAATCGAGAAACGGTTGTGCCAGGCCATTGCCGAAGAACATATGGCTCGCTTCTTCCGCCCGTGGGCTCTGCAATCGCGAGCCGTAGACCAGGCCGCCAATTTTTTTGAGCGCGCCCGATATGCCGTCGGGCAAGCGAGTGAACTGCACGGCCGACGCGTCTGCCAGAAATTCACGCTGCCGCGATACTGCGCTTTTGATCAAATGCCCGAAAAAGACCCCGATGTATCCAATGGCATACAGCAGTAGCCCCAAGAGGGGCAGCGGGTTCCCTCCCTTTTTGTTTTCGGATGACTCGGAAAGGTTCAGCGAGGCTGATCCGCTGCGCATGAGAAAATAGCCGATCATGGCAATTAGCAGGATGCCGTTCAGAATGCCGATCAAGCGGATGTTGATCCGCATATCGCCGTTGAGGATATGGCTGAACTCGTGGGCGATTACGCCTTGCAGCTCCTCGCGGTTGAGTGTGTCGATGGTTCCGCGCGTGACACCGAGAATGGCGTTTTGCGGAGTAGTGCCGGCGGCGAAGGCGTTGATGGCCGACTCGTTGTCCAGCAAGAACACTGGTGGCACCGGCGTGCCCGAGGCGATGGCCATCTCTTCTACGACATTCAAGAGCACGCGCTCGCGCAGGTCGCGGGTGTTGGCCAGCACGGGCCGGCCACCAAGGTTGCGAGCCACGATTTCTCCGCCTTGGGACAGTTCGGCAATCTTGTACAAACTGCCCACGCCGATCAGTACCAGCGTGCCCACGCTTACGGCGGCGAATACGTCCGGAAACCAGAGAGTGGTCGGTGCGCCAGGATCAGCCCCGCCCTGACTGTAAAACAACACCCCGGCAATGGCCACGTACACGGCCGTGATGATCAGAACCACGGCCAGCGAGAAGTAAACGAGCAGCAAGCCGGTCTTGCGGCGGGCACGTTCTTGATGCTCGAAGAAATCCATCGCGCGTTACCGATGACAAGGCGAGTGCGAAGCAAGGCAGCGGGCTGGCATCGCCGCTGCAAAAGGCGCGACGGCATCGCGCGAGACGAAGGCCAACCTGCGTTAGAACTGTACCTTGACGCTCTCCCGCTGCTCTGGCGCGGTAACTTGGAACAACTCGGCCGCGGGGAAATCGCCAAACCCGGCTACCAGATTATTGGGAAATACCTCGCGCGCCGTGTTGTAGGTCATCACCGCATCATTGTATGCCTGGCGAGCAAAGGCCACCTTGTTCTCGGTGCTGGTCAACTCCTCCTGCAGCGCCAGCATATTCTGATTGGCCTTCAGGTCGGGGTAGTTTTCCATCAGGGCCATGAACTTTGTCATCGTGCCCGTGAGTGCGGTCTCGGCCACGGCCAAGCCTTGCATGGCTTGCGGATTGCCAGGATTGGCCGCCGCCTGTTGGCCAGCTGCTTGCGCCGTGTTGCGTGCCTTGATGACGGCTTCGAGCGTTTCGCGCTCGTGCTTCATGTAGCCCTTGGCCGTTTCGACCAGATTGGGAATCAAGTCGTAACGCCGCTTCAATTGGACGTCGATCTGTGCAAACGCATTCTTGAAACGATTCTTCAAGCCCACCAGGCGATTGTAGATGCCCACCAAGTACGACAACGCCAAAACCACCACAACGCCTAGGCCGATCAAGATCGCGACGCCAGTGCCGATTTCAGCAAACAGCGGTTGCATGGCATTGACTCCAGGGATGGTCTGTCGAATTGCGACGGTGGGCCAGCAAGGTCGACGCTTTTAATTAGCGCACGTCGCCCGAGACTCGGTCCTATCGTAGCGTAGCTCAGGATATCAGATTCCGACGAGCGGGGCGTCGCAATCTGCCGGCGACGACTCGACCTCGTGCCGATCCCTGCCCTGGAATCTCGAACGCTGATGCGCCCGAGGATGGTTAGCACTGGCGGTGGTTTGTCGGCGCGAAGAAGGCCCGCCAACAGCCGCCCCGAAAGTTCGCGCGGAAACGGGCGCTGCGCAGGTCACGACCCATTAAAAAGGCCGGGCAGGGGAGTGTGGCTCCCTCGCCCGGCCAGTCGAGATCGCATAAACATTGGCCTGCGCTTAGCACGTTGCGCTGCCTTCGTTCGCAGCCGCGGCGAACATCTCGTTCCCGCTGGTGGCGATTACTTTGTTCCGCAGCATGCCGGGACCATGATGGTCTTGGGCACCATTTTGCAGACGCAGACTTGGATCTGCTTTTCCACCACGTGCGGCACGGGCACATTGCAGGTGATCGTCTTTTCCGTCGGCACGCACTCGTAGCGGGTCACTTCGCGATTCATGGTGCGCTGCTCGGGCACGAATCGGGTGAACGTCACTTCACGCGACTTCGGCTCGGTCACGAAGTCCGTCTTCTGTACGGTACGGGTGCGGGTCTCAGGCTTCATCACTGTTACGTTGCACGTGACGGGTTGATCTTCCCAAGTGGTCTTATAGGTCGTGTACGGGATTTCCTTGGTAACCGGCTTGCAAACCCAGACGCGGCACGGCGCCTTCGCGCAAGAGGCGCAGTCGGGCTTATCAGCAGCCGGCGTTTTGTCTTCCCAATGCCCTTCGTTGACGGTTACCGTACGCGTCTTGGTGACCGGCTCGCGTTTGCAAACTTTGCGCGTGGTCTCCTTCGTTTCGACGTGCGGCACGCACACCGTGTATTCCTGTGTTGCAGTCGTAACGACGGGCTTGCACACGTTGCAAGTGATCGTCTTCGTTTCGGTCTTTGGCACCATGACGGTGACGTTGCACGAGACCGTCTCGGTCTGCGGCACGCGCTGCATGACGGTGATCGTTCGCTCGTGGGGCTCGTTGGTGTATTGGGTCACATGGATCGTGCGCGTCTCGGTCTCCATCTTGGGCACCATAATGGTCTTTTCGACCATGGTCGGCGCCGCTGGTTCGTTCTTGCAGGGGGCGCTGCTCGTGCTGCCGCACGTACCGCACGGCGCCTGCGCGCTGCAGGGGGCACTGCAAACCACTCCACATCGCCCACATCCAATGCGACTGTTTGCGAATGAATGGCTGGTCAGCGCACAAACCAAGGCCAAGGCGGCCACGAATGACCAAGATCTCGTCGTTTGCATGGCGAACTCCAATTCTGATTCTGCGGCGAGTTTAACGATTGCGTAAAATGTATAAGGCTCCGTGACGCGATCTTAGTGCTGCCACCACCAAAGTCAAGTTGGGGCCGGGTTCCTGCCCCCTTTCCCCTCCGCAGATTCGTGACGGGCGTTTTGCGAACAAGGCAAAGGGAACAGTTGTTCTGCCACCGCAGAAGTGGAAGCCGGAGTACGCGGCATTCGCGATATTTTACCTACCGCCTTGGTTCCATAAACGCTCGGTGATCGATCAGCCAAACGCTCGCCGCTTGAAGCCTTCCAGGCGCGAAATCAGCGCGCAGAATGCACCGCGAACTCCGCCTCTCCAACCGAGCGACTATGGATGGAATTGGTGGCACTGCAGTCTCGTCGTCCGGAAAAAGGCTGTGGCCGCAAACTCTACCGATGTTCGCCAAAGCGACAATTGGACAGTCCCATTGTGTACGTACCAAGTCCAGGCTGGTCGTCAGTCGAGCCGATAGATTCAGCAAGACCCCTATTTATTGGCCAGCATGGTCCCGCCGTCGGCTCAGCCAGAAATAATTGAGTTCTGGCCGCATATCCATTCTTATCTCGTTAGTGAAAGCACGCATGCGCAGGCGAATGTTATTTCTCGTCACGATTCTGATTGGCTCGACCATCGCCTTGGCGTGGCCACACGCGAGTGTTGCTCAGGATGCCTCCGCGCCGACATCTCCCAGCGAAGCGTTAGCAGCGGAACAAGCAACGACTTCCAGCGCCGCGAGCGGCACCGATTCCATCATCTCGTCTGACGCCTGCTACGACGCGGATTCGTGCGTGGCGCCGTCGCGCTGTCGCACAGGGAATGGCTGCCAGAATCAATGCCAGTGTGACGCCTGTCGCGCACTCGCCGCCTGCAGTGCCGATCCTTACAACCGCCTGCTACCCCAGGGCGGAATGATTAGCGTGCGCGGATGGGTGGACGGCGGCATTTTGGGGAATACCGCGAATCCTGCCAGTCACTTCAACGGGCCCTACAACGCCACGGAAGTGGACAATGGACAGCTCAATCAGCTGTATCTGATCATGGAGCGTGCCATGGCCAGCGATGGTTCGTTCACCATCGGCGGCCGCGCGGATGTGTTGTACGGCGGCGATTACAATCTAGCCCAATCGTCGGGCCTGGAGGTAAACCGCAATGGTTCACCTAAATGGAATAACAACGAGTTTGATGGTCTGGCGCTGCCGCAGCTTTATGGCGAGGCCGGCACGAACACGTCGAGCGTCAAGGTCGGACACTTCTATACCGTGGTCGGCTACGAAGGCGTTCAATCCCCCACGAACTTCTTTTACTCACACGCCTACAGCTACATGTTCGCAGGCCCGTTCACCAACTGGGGAGCGCTGGCAAACCAGGTCCTGGCCGACAATTGGCAGTTGCAAGCCGGCGTGGTTAATGGCTGGAACAATCTCGTCGCTACGCAGAATCATGCCAACTTCCTTGGCAATCTCAAATATACCGGCAACGATTGGTGGAGCTCGTTCGCGATCATCACCGGAGACGAGTTCGACAACCCAGGTAACTTGCCGACCGTGAACAGCGCCTATGCCAATCGCACGCGCTTTAGCTTCATCGTCAGCCGTCAGCTCGGGTCGCGCATGGAGTACGTGTTTCACCAGTGGCTTGGCACGCAAGCTCAGGGAGCACCGGGCGGCGGCACCGCCAAGTGGTACGGCATCGACCAATACGTCTATTACCGCCTGGCCGACAAATGGCGCGTCGGAACGCGCGTCGAATGGTTCCGCGATCAGGATGGCACCCGTGTAGGTCTGACGGAACAATCCAACCCCAACACGGTGCCCTTGGCCGGCAGCTATGCATCGTGGACAGTGGGCGTCAACTGGACCCCGCTTACCAACGTGCTGATCCGTCCCGAACTTCGTTGGGACAGCTACGTAGGCTCTGCCAAGCCGTTTGACGATGGCCAGCGGACGTCGCAATTCTTGCTGGGACTCGACGCCATCGTGCAGTTCTAGCGAGATTTCGCTCGCCGGCGGGTTGACGCACAACGTTTCAACGCCCGAGGTCCCCGGTCGTTTGCCATCGCCCAGGATCGCGCATCCGTTTGGCCACCGGCACGCGGAGCATACCAACGAATTGCGACCGCTTACTTAGGTGCGAACATCGCATTCTGTCGTTCGCCGCGCGACAGTAAATAGGCCATCAGATCCAACACTTCGTCATCCTTGAGCGTATTGAGCAAACCCTCCGGCATCAGTGAAACCGGCGACCTGGTAATCTCCTCGATCTCGCTTCGTTTGACACGCGTCATATGATTCGGGTCGAACATGTCCGGGCTGAGCATCAGGTCGTCGCCGTTGAGGTTCACGATTCGCCCGGTGACTACGCGTCCGTCGGACGTGGCGATTGTTACCGCCTCGTACTGATCGCTAATCACCTTGCTCGGCAACACGATGGATTCTAACAAGTCGCGAGCGCTGAAGCGGCCGGCGACGCTGGAGAGGTCAGGACCCAGTCCGCCTCCTTCTTCACTGAAGCGATGGCAGGCAAAGCAGCGCGTGGCGGCGAATAGCGAGCGCCCACGATCGAAGTCGCGTTCCTTCAGTGTCGAGGGTGTGACAAGTGCGGTCAACTCATCGAGTGTCCAGTTCTTGACGAACGGCCGGTCGGCGACGGCGACCAGTGGCTTCTCCGACGGCTTGGCATCGAAGAGCTGGTCCAGCTCAGCCTTCTCTGTATCGCTCAAGCCTGCGGTCGCGTCGCGTTTGATGTTGTTGATGAAGCCGCGGAAGCTGTTGCCGCCTTTGTAATCCGCCGCTTTGACGAACCAAGAAGCGTAGGCCTTGCGCAGCTCGGGCGTCCAGCCGCTGCGCAGTCCGCGCAGCGATTTGGCATAGTCGAGTTGCTCTTCCTGGGTGAGCGCGGAATTCAGCAGCGCGACAGTTTTGGCCGCTGCGTCAGGCGCCTCCAAGTACACGAGAAGCTGCGCAAGCTCGGTATTCAGTTCGCGTCCTTTGGCCGGGAAGCAGGGGTCGAATCTTGCTACGAGCTGCGCGATGGTCTTATCGCTCGGCCGCCCGAAGCGATTCATTACAACCTGGTAAACCCGCACCAGGTCCAATTGCTGGGCATAGTCGAGTTTTTTCCAGTCGAATTGGGCGAGCGCCGTCAGTATTTGCTCGCCGAGCACCGCATCGGGTGCCGGCGTATCCTTCGCCCGATGGGCCGCATCCTGCACAGAGACCTGCGTCAGCGCCAATAAGGCTTGCAAGGTCGCCTCTGGATTCGATCGCTCGGCCAGCGCCCGCTCGCGCCAGGTTTTCGGATCCTGGAATTCGATCGCCACCCGCGCGGCCCATCGTACGAAGCGGTCGGGATGCCCTAAGTAGGGCCATGCCGCTTCCACCGCTTTGGGATCGGCGTGGCCGTGAAATGCCTCGAGCTCGTGCCGCAAGGCGCGGGCATCAGCAGCGGCCGAGGCCTCGGCGTGCGCTGCAACTGCGGTGGGCTCGTCGCCCCGATAGGTGACGCGATACAAGCCCGAATGAGTTTTGCGACCCCCCACGAGAAAGTACATCGCGCCATCGTGCGGATTGACGACGACGTCTGTCAGCGCCAGGGGCGTGCCAGCGACGAACTCTTCTAATTCGCCACCGTACGATGCCCCCTGAGGTTTCAGGTGCAGTGCATACAACTTGCCGTAGCTCCAGTCGCACAGGTACAGGGCCTGCTCGTACTTGGCCGGAAACTTGGCCCCATAGCCAAACGTTACTCCGGTGGGCGAACCTGGGCCCACGTTGACGACCGGCGGCAGACTATCGATGTAATACGGAGGCCATTTGCCCGATCCGTTGCGGTAGCCGAAGTCGCTGCCGCTGGTGGCGTGCAGCACGCGCGTGGGTCGATACCAGGGGGTACTGACGTCCCACTCCATGTCCGAGTCGTAAGTAAACAAGTCGCCATTGCGATTGAACGCCATGTCGAAGGGATTGCGATAGCCCATCGACACCAATTCCCATTGCTTTCCATCGGGATCGATGCGGCAGATGTAACCCCCAGGAGCCTTTTCGCCTGTCATGAAGCCCGAGCCGTCGACCATGTACGGCAGCAACGCATCCTCTCCCCAGACGCGAGGCACGAGCGAGTTGTTCAGCGGAGGCAGTCGGGTATTGTTGCCGGCCACGATATACAGCGACTTGCCGTCCGGCGCCAGAACCACGGCGTGCGGACCATGCTCACCGCCACCCTCGATCTTTTGCAGGAACTCGACCTTATCGAGTTGATCATCGCCATTGGTATCGCGCACGCGATACAACCCGGTCTCGAACAATTTGCCTCGATTCACCATAACGTACAGACTGTCGAACGCCCATAACAGACCATGCGCCTCGCCGAGCGGTACGTCGATCAATTCAATCTTCGGTGCCAAATCCTTGGAGTTGGCCGGAGGTGGAGTCACTCGATACAGGCTGCCGTACTGATCCGACACGATCAGCCGGCCCTTGGGGTCGACTGTCATATTGACCCAGGAACCTTCCTTGTCCTGTGGTACCGAATAGAGCAAATCGACTTGAAATCCCTTGGGGGCATGGATCCGGCCGGCAGGATCGGCATGCTTGGGGTCCGATTTCGGGCTGCCGACGTCCTTCTTAACGTCGTCGGCAGCGAACACGAAGCTGGGAATCAGAACGAGCGCGACGACGAAGATTCTCGCGAGCGTCATAAGGTTCTTTCGAGCGGTGGGGTGTGGGCGGGCTTGCGACACAGCTGCGGTCAATACCGTCCGACGATAACATGTCGCAAATCGCGTTGCCAGCGGGCCTACGCTCCCGGTGAGATCGGCCCCGCGACATCGCCAAGTTGACGACCGCGAGCTGTCCATGTGTGGCTCTATGGTGCTCCGGCAGCTCGGGCACGCACAGCCACATCGGGGAAGTCGGAAAACAACCCATCCACGTCATAGGTCCAAAAAAAACGCTGGGTCGGTGCCTCGTCCTTGCCGAGCGTGTAGGGGTAAACCTTCAGCCGACGCTCGTGCGCCCGTCGGACTAATGAGTTGTTTGCGATCGATTGGCCATTGTTCTCAATCAGTTTGGCGGACGGCCCAATTCCATCGGCGAACGTCGCCAGTTCGTCCAGGCTGCGATCATCGAGCGATTGCCCGTGTAGATACACCAACCGTAAATCAGTTTTCAAATCGTTGCGCATCTGCCGCAAGCTGTCGAGCTCGAAGCATTGAACAATCACCGGATCGGTGCGCCGCGTGTAACCCAAGGCCGCGTATTGCTCCAGCAACTTCGCTTCGATCGGTTGGCCCTGCTCGCGATGCCAGGCGGGCGACTTGGGCTCGGGAATCGTCCCCACCGCGCGGCCGGCACGCTCATTCAGCCTGGCGATCATGGCGAGCATTTCGGCAAGCGTGGGAATTTGATATCCGGGCTCGGCCGCGTCATTGCGGCCTTTGACGGCCAGCGTCTTTAACTCGGCCACGGTGAAATCGATGAAGTAGTACCGCCCGTCAGCACGCCGGCGATCGGGAAACCTCTCGGCGACGTCCGTGGTTGGCCCCATGTGGATGTCATGGTTGCAGACCAGAACGCCGTCACGACTGAGCACAACATCCGGCTCGATCAGATCGGCGCCCTGGGCATAGGCCAGGGCGTAGGCCTCGAGCGTATGCTCGGGAAGATAGCCGCTAGCGCCCCGGTGCGCAATGACCAGTTTCTGGTTGGTTCCGGCCTTCGTCTCGGCGGATCGCGCAATCGACGACGGCAAAAGCACCGCTGCCAGAACACAAAGGCGGAGGGCCGCGATTGTCAGCTTCATAGGGTAGCCGAGGGCCATGTGCGGCAAGGCGCGCCGTCGAGGAGGGTGTGTGTGACGCCTCCTAAACTAACGCTTGGCGGGGCCGCTTTCCAGGGTCGACCGCGAGCTGCTTAGGGCAAGCCGCGCGGGTCTCTTGAGCGATGAACCAAGAGTGCCTGGTCCGCACAGATCTTACAAGTGCGCTTGGTGGGTCGACATCCGGGGGGGATCTTGATACATTTTGCGGTGGGACGTCGCCCTTCGGGGCGCTCCTGAGTCGCCAGGTTCCTGCCCCACCTGGCGGCTCTTTTTTTTGCGCGCAGATAATTAGAAAGCTCGGCCAACGTTGAATGCGACGTGTCCAACGAGCGCTATAACTTGAGACCGAATGGGGATACCACGGAGACGTTACGCGAGATCAGCGAACCGAGTCGTCTTGCCCGCTATACGTTTGCGGGCTACGATCGAGAACCAAATTTGCCGCTTTGGTCGCGGATCGATAGAGGGGGTTGGAAACACCCAAGATGACTACCGCTGCTTAAGCAGGGGAGGTAGCACCCCTCCCATGCATACACCTCAAACTGCACCGAAAGACTTCAGGGCCGGAGCCTATCCGCATGACAAATCACGAGCATCATTCTCATGAGGAAAAGCATGAGCACGGCCATGGTCATCCGCAGGGACACCAGCACGGGGCTCACAAACGACGCGGAGTTCACAAGGACTGGCGTCTGTGGATCGTGGTGTTGATGCTGATCGCTATGGGCATCTATGTGTTGTCGGACAACGAGGCACTTCAACCTGGCGGCAAGGGTGAAGCAATGCCTGCGGCCCCTGCGCCTGCAGCCCCGTAGGATTCACCACATCTCGAGCGACGGCGCATGAGATAATCCGCCGCGGGCCGATGTCGTCCTTCTGCCGCTGAACCGCAGCGCCGTCACCAATGGACGTGGACGTTCGGCAGACTTTTTTGCAGTTCTGCCACACCGGCGTCGGTGACCTTGGTCCCTTCGACGTACAGCGACTCGAGCCCGGTGATCGTACAAAGCTGCGTGATCCCCGCATCCGTGATCGGCGCATTCTCGATAATCAGGAACTTTAGCGCCGGCAGTTCCACCAGATGCGCTAAGCCCGCATCGTCGATGTGGGATGCCCCGATGCGGAGTAGTTCCAATTGCTTGAGCGCCGCAAGATGCGTCAGGCCAGCTCCCGTGATCTCTGCGGTTGCAAGATTGAGCACGCGCAGTCGAGGCATGCTGGCCAGCAGTGCCAGTCCCGCGTCAGTTATCGACGTACGGCCGAGTACCAGGGTATCGAGCTCGTCAAGCGCCGCCAGGCTGGCAATTCCGGCGTCGCTGACCGCGGCCCTTGGCAGCTTGATCACGCGGATCTGTTTCAGAGTGCGCAGTCGCGCCAGATCTTCATCGCGCAGCTCTACGTCGGGCAAATCGATCTCATCGGCGACCCCGTCAGCGACGAGATGGATTTGATGCGCGAATTCCGGATCGATCGTATGATCGGCCGCAGGCGCGGCGATCACAGGACATTCATCCGGGCCGCTGCAATCTTGTCCGCAGCCAGCCGCGGAAGCGCATACGACCAAGCACGGCAAGAATATCGCACGTGTACGCGTGAAGCCGCGAAAGCGCATCATGGCTTGTCGACTGAGAGTGATCATAGTCCCTGTCCAAAATCTCCTGGCACGTCACGCCATAACGAATGGATGTGATTGGCTACGTTGCCCGCGGCATCGGGCTGCGTGTTGACGAACTCGATCACGAACGTTGGGCCTTGCAAGACGTAATAGTGACCGATGCCTGGCTTATCGGCGCCGGCCCAGGCAAATTGAATCTTTTCCGGGCCCGCTTGCTGGATCGCGTCGAGGCGCGCCTTCGACACCGCGGCTGGCATATTGTCAGTATACGCCTTGAGAATTCCCCGCATGAGCTCGACCTGGTCGGCGTTCATTTCGGCGGCCGATAGACCTCCCAACGATTCGCTGGGCGCCTTCGGCAGCGCTGCACCACGAAGATCGTTGGGCGCCTTGTCGGCGATAATCGCCTTTTTGCGCTGCTCGGGCGTGAGCGAAGCCAGCAGCCTGAAGCCGGTGTCTTCCTCGGGCTTGAGAATCCGCAGTCCCTTCTTGTTCGAACCGAAGTCACTTTTCACTTCGGCCGGATTGGCGCCCAAGAACGTTGGTGTTGTGGCGGCTATCCGTCCGTGGTCGACGACAAAGTTCAACGACAAGTGATGTCCCTCGACGCTCCAACCCCAGCGGCCGTCGCTATCCGGCGTGCCGAATACGGTGAAGTAATATCGCTCGGGATCACGGATCGGTGAGTCTGTACGCGATTTCTCAAGTTCGTGCAGAATTTCTTCCAGGCCCATGATTGTCGTGGCCTTATCGTAGCCGAGATGACTTAGCCCGCTTTCCATTAGTTTGTGCGCGGCACACCGCTGGGCGTCATCCATATGCTTGATTTGCAGCCCCTTGCGTTGCGGCTTGGGGATGAAATGCCAATCGAGTCGAGCTGGGTCGTCGAAGGGTAGGGTTGCCGTGGCGCGCTGGTCGGGAGTGAGGGACGCCAGAAAGCCTTGCGCGCCAGTGACCATGTTCGGCCCCGGATCGGTCAGCTCGAAAGCCAACCAGCCACCGCCGACGACGAGCAAGAGTAGTGCGGACACGATGATGAACTTGGATCGCATGCTTGAATATTCCTCACAGTTGCCGGTTACGGTTCGGTATGTCACTGCCACGCACCGCGGTAACTCGGACGTGACTGGCGATGTATCTATTTCGCAGACAGGCTCGCGCAGACTAATTCCTTGTCATTGCGAGCAAAAATGTGCTTGTTGGCATAGGCAGGGTGCGACCAGCAGACCCCGTCGCCGCGGCGGAGTTGTTCGGTCGTGGGATCAATCAGCTTGGCGCGACTGATTTCGGTAAATCCTTGGGGAGACAGCCGGCTAATGATCAATTCACCCCGATCGTTGAACATCCAGATATTCTCGCCGTTGCGCACCATGTGGATCGTGGCCCAGCGGGCACGTGGCACCGCCGCCTCGCTTTCCCATATCCGGTCTCCCGTTTTCGCGTCCAGGCAGCGCAGCTCGCCGTAGCTGTCGACACCGTATACATAGTCGCCCGTCATGTACGGCGTGCTGATGATCGAATGTAGGGTATCGGTCTGCTTCTCATCCGGCCCTAAGCGGCGCCAGATCGGTTCCACCGCCAAGCGGTCGGGCAGAAGCTTGAGCATCAAAGAGCCGTCGTAAAACGAGCTGACAAACAAGCGATCTCCGTCCACCACCGGCGTCGTAATGTTGATGACCATGCGGGTCGGCTTGAACGGATGCTGCCAATAGACCTTGCCCGTGGCCGGATCGAGCCCGGCCACACTGTCGCCAGTCCAGCAAACCAGCACGCGCTGACCAGCTTGCTCGATGATGATGGGGGCCGAGTACGAGGCCTGGTCATCGAGCGCGCGCCAACGTTCCTCGCCACTCTGCTTGTCGAACGCTACCAGGCAGGCGTTGTCCTCGCCGCCGATTTGCACAATCACCAGGTCCTTGTCCACCAGCGGCGAGGCCGAGATGCCCCAGATAGGCATGCGGATCTTATATAGCTCGTTTAGATCCTTGACCCAAAGAATCTTGCCGTCGGCGGCGTTGAAACAGTGCAGGTGCCCCATTGTTCCCAGAGCATAAGCGCGCCCTTCGTCGATCGAGACCGAAGCCCGCGGACCGGCCACGTATTGCACGGTGTATTCGCAGTGGTACTGGTACGACCACAGCGGCTTGCCCGTGTCGGCATCGAAGGCAAGAACCCGTTCGATCTGTTGGGGCATGTCCTGTCGGTCCATGACAAAAACGCGCCCGTCGGCGACCGTGGGGCCGCAATAACCGCTCGAGATCGGTGCTCGCCAGCGCACGGGCAGTTGTTCCGCCGGAGTATTCTGTGCGACAGGGAACTTCTCCATGACGCCCGACTCACGCCATACGCCGTCGCGCGTCGGACCTCGCCATTGCGGCCATTCATCGCCGCTGGCTGGTTGGACCGCTGCAATGCAAAGGATCGACAGCAGCAACAGCGCGGTTGAGCGTGTCATGCAGGACTCCGCGGGTAGGGCGTTTTTGGGAGGGACTCTCGATGGGCAGGGCCAGCTTTGCGGCGAGGGGAGACCAGCGACCGCGTGCGCTGCTTGCGCAACTCGTCAGGTCGGGCGGACTATTCTCCTCCCGCCGACGCAGCCACGGGCTTTTTCGCGCCTGCGGGTGCATGCGCCGCGAGGAAATCACGCAGCTCGCTGCGGAACAGCGGATTGCCGAAGGCCGTCATGTGATCGGCCCCGTCGATGACGACAACTTTCAGGTTGGCCATATATTTCTCTAGCTCATCGACGCCCGCCTTTAGCGGATCGATCTCGCCGATCAGCGACAACGTGGGCACTTTGTTCTTTTCCAACTGCTCTTTAGTAACAGCCAGGCCGGTCATGCCACGAATCACCGCGGCCAGCGCCTTTTGATCGTTGGTCAGCATCAACATCTGGTTGACGCCCGCGATTTGCTCCTCGGTTGGCTTAGGACGATTCGCGGGCGTCAGTTCAAGGATCAACGGCCCGATCCCCTTGCCGGCGTCGAGACTGTCGGCCAGCGTCTTCAGGAACGAGAGGCGTTCGTCATCTGCTTGTGCCCAGCCGGCACCGCCGAGGGTGGCGGTGATCAATCTTTCGGGATGCGTCGCCACCAGCTTGCTGGTGATGAATCCGCCCATGGAATAGCCCACGACATGGGCCTTGTCAATTTTCATTTCGTCGAGCAAACGGACGGCGTCATTCACCATTTCGACGCCGTATTTCTCCGGCTCGTGCGGCTTGCCGCTGCGGCCGTGCCCGCGATTGTCGATCGCGATCACCTGGTAGTCCTTGGCCAGGTCCTTGATGATGCCGGGTACACCCCATTGCACGCCGAGATTGGCCGCAAACCCATGAATCAACAACACCGGTTCGCCTTCCCCCTCGACGACATAGTGAATCTTCACCCCGTCGGAAAGGAAGAACCGATCGTCAGCACCCAGTCTCGAAGTACAGGCCAACAACAGGGCAACAACCAGGAGCGTAAGCCGGCGAGGCATGGCAGCTTCCTTTGTCAAAAACAGAAACGTGAAATGCGATACGTCCACTCGCTGTCGCGTACTTGCTGGCGGCGGACAAGCGCGTGAAGCAATGCGTGATGGCGAGGGAGCGTACGCCGCCGCAGTGTTGGACCCGCTTCGGATAGAACGCGTCTATTGTGGGCGACCGGTTGCAGCCGGTCAATCGGTGAGACGCCGCGCGTGCGTACCCCGCTGCTGGGCTAACAGCCCTGCCGGTCCGCCAGAACGGCCCCCGGCCGAGGCATCGGTTGGCTCGGCCGGGGGCGATCACTACGAGGCGATCATGCTGGCCCGGCGACGCGTGCCGCGCGAGAAAATCCACATGCCAATCAGCACAGGAACGGCGAACTTCGACAATTGAAAAATCGTTTCCGCCAGGGCCGTGCTAAATCCCAGGCCCAGGTTGAGGCTACTCCGACCCGGGACCGCTGACAGCTGCATGTCGAGCTGCGCTGCGCCGGCCAACAGGCCCAGGATGGCGCCAGTGACGATGGGCCAGCGTTGCGATACATTTCCTCGTGCGGCAATCCAAGCGAAGAACGCCGCGGTAAGCCCCGCTGGCGCAAGCAACGTACTGATGCAGAACAGTCGCATGCCCCCCACGGCCGTCGGCGAGAGGCGATCGCTCGAGATCCCCGGATCGATCCATTTGCAAAGCTGCCCCATCGCGATCACGGCCAGCACACTGGCGAACGTCGCCGCGGCCATGACGACCAACGGGAGCACGACAAACATCAGAATCGGGTGCCGGCCGCAGAAACTACGCTGCCGAAATTCGTTGTCCGCCCGTCGTGCCACTTCGTGCGGCGCGCCCAAACGATCGAAAACGCTACGGGACTGGAGAGCATCCGTGCTCATCTGATCCTCCAATGAATCGGTGACATGGTCCGACAATTCGTCCACAAGCCGCGCGACATACGCCGGCGGCAAACGTCTGCGGGTCAGCTGCTTGTGCAGCTCGTCAAGCCAGCTTCGGTCGTACACGCTCGCCTCCTTGCAAGCATTCGGCCACCGCCGCCACGACACGCTGCCAATCGAGCACGCTGCGGGCGAGCTGTTGGCGTCCTGAACGAGTCATGTGGTAAACCACCCGATCGCGGCCAGCTACGGCTTGCCGCTGGGCAGCCAGCAACTGTTGCGCTTCGAGTCGGTGCAAAATGGGATACACACAGCCTTCGCCGAACTCCAGGCGATCGCCCGTGGCGCGGCGAATGGCCTGCACCAGCTCGTAGCCATACATGGGGCGCTCGTCGAGCAGTTGCAGGATCAGCATCTCCGGCACGCCGTTCAGAAATGCCGGATTCGTCTTCTTCGTATTCATGCTGGGGGCTTGTACCTCAAAGTTTGAGGTATGCCAAGATCAGATTCTCATGACGTTGCATGAGACATGAAATGCGTCGCGAAACGCAGGACAAAAGCGGCGGGAAGGACCCGGCAGGCGTGATTGCACGTCAGCTTCGTACTGATCACTCCAGCTTGAGCACATCTTCCGGAACGTCGACGTTTATTCCCGTAGTTGGGATATCGACTTTCAGCGTCCACAGCACGCCCTGGGTGACTAGGCGCCGGTAAAACTGCTGTCGCCAGTTGTCATGAAAGTGCAGGCCGGTAAATCCGAACGAGCGTCCGCCGTCGGGACGTTGCCAGGCGACCGATACGGTTTCGTCTTGCCCGTCGATCGCAGCCGTTAACAGCGCCTGCGGCTGGGAATCGCCTTGCGGGCGCTTAAGGCGAAAGTAGAACTCGTCGTGGATATCGATCGGCTCGAGTCCCCGCGCGATCGGATGCGTCGGATCCGCGGGGCGCAGCCGTGTGTCTAGCTTCTCGTAGCGGCGGTCCGGTCCGCCGTGGCAGGCACCAAATAGTTGTGTGAACGGGGCCACGAATTGCTGCTCTCGGCAGCCGATGCCCCAATGCAATGCCGTTAGCCCACCGCCGCGGGCGGCGAGCTGTGCGATCGCTTCCTGACGGCGTGGGTCGTTGCCCATCCATTGCGCGCCTTCACAGACAAACAACACGATGGCGTCGGATCGACGGATCAAGTCCGCTGCTTCCGGGCAAGGTTCGTCGGCTTGGATCGTCCGGACGTCGATCGTGTCGAAAGGCTCAAGGCATTTGGCCAGTACGCGCAGGCCAGCCATGAACTCGTGCGTGGTCGGCGGGTGATTGTCTCGTTTTTGGCCGATCAACAAAAGATGCTTTTTATCCGCCGAGGTTGCCACGCTCGACAGTAACAGGAGCGCAGCAAAAGCCAGGACAATCCGCGTGGTCATATCTTTGTCTCCTTCGGAGCCGTCGAATGAGGCCGGTACGTTCGATCGATTGGGCGTTTGTTTTATGGGCAGTCGCGATTATACGCTGACGCCACGATTGTCGTCACGCAAGGAAAGTGGCGATTTTCCCCCGCCGTGCTTGTGCGGAGCTTTGCATTGACCGAGTATCAAAAGACGCGAGATCAGCCAACAATATCATTGGTTTGGGTAATCTGCCGTACGGGAGACAGGCGATGGAACAGGACTCGGCCGAAAGTAATTCGTTCGAGGTTCGTCGCGGTATTACGATCGTGCCGGTTCGCAGCGCGACCATTCCTCCGGCCACACATACCAATTGCATTCTTGTCGGAGACTGGGATCTGTATGTAATCGATCCTGGCGCGAGCGACGCTGCCGAACTGTGCCTGGTGACCGATCGCGTAAATCAGTTGATCGATCGCGGCGGCCGGGTCGTTGCCGTATTGCTGACGCATTCTCATCCTGACCATACCGCCGGTGCCGAGTATCTCCGCCGTTTGTACGACGTGCCGATCATGGGCCACCAGGCCGCCGCTGCTCAGGTCTCGTTTGCGGTCGATCGTTTTTTGAATGACGGCGATGTCTTAACCTCTGAACATGACCCTCAGTGTCGATTACAGTGCCTCCATACGCCAGGTCACGACCCAGGCCATTTGTGCTTTTTAGAGTCGCAAACGGGCGTCCTGTTGGCCGGCGACATGGTCGCGAATCCGGGCACGATTGTCGTTTCTCGCCAATACGCCGGAGACATGTCGCACTTTTTACAGAGCCTCGAACGTTTGCTTGCCGTCGAATGCCAGATGATCGTTCCCGCGCACGGGCAACCGTCGGACCAGCCGCGCGAGTTGATCCAGCGTCAGCTGGAACATCGTCTGTGGCGAGAAGCAAAAATCGAGCGTGCCTACGCGGCCGGAGCCACGACTTTCGACCAGTTGTTGGCCCAGGCGTACGATGATGCTGCATCGTCGGCGATGCCCCTGGCGCGGCATGCGCTGGATGCCCATCTCGCGAAACTCGGTATCGAACTGCCAGCCGGTCTCTAACTGCTCTGGTTGGAAATCCCAGGGGGTTGCCATTTGCGAGGATCCTTTGCCCATTCGTCCGCCAATCGTGTGGGCATCGTCGCTGGGAGATTTGCCCTGGGTCTGCGGCGACCCCAGCATCGGGCGAGGTGTCCTGGACTTCGGAGGTTGCCCTCCTTAGGTCGCTGGGGTCGAGGGGGTTCCGTTGGGGTGCATAGCGGCTGGTCGCTTGACGTGCGAAACCGCGGATGTAAGGTGGTTCGCAGTCCCCGTGTCGATTCTGAATATCTGCCGCCCTGTCTTGATGAGGAATAACCGATGAGAGTTGCGCTTCGCTGGTTCTCGTTCGCGGCCGCGGTTTTAATCGTTTCGTTCTCGACCGGCCAAGCCAACGCTCAGGAAGAGAATTGGGTTTCGTTGTTCGATGGAAAGACAATGGACGGGTGGGAGAAGGTCGGCAACGAGAAGAGCGTGTGGGAAGTCAAGGACGGTGCCATTAGTGGCTCCGGCCCCGCATCGATGCTGGTTTCGACAAAGGGCCCCTACAAGAACTTCCGCTACCGCGCCGAGATCAAAATCAATGACAAAGGAAACTCAGGCCTGTACTTCCGCACGACGCGCAAGCCGGGCTTTGCTGATGGCTACGAGGCGCAAATCGATAGCACGCACAACGACCCAATCCGTACTGGATCGCTATACGGATTTTGTCACGTTTACAAGCGGCTTGTCGAACCCGACACCTGGTTCACCTACGACTTGGTTGTCCGCGATGACGTGTGGCGCGGCCGGCCGATGACGCGCATCAAGATCACGGTCAATGACGACGAACTTTACGAATACCTCGACTTTGCCCAAACGTTCAAGGAAGGCCACTTTGCCTTCCAACAACACGATCCCGGTAGCAAGGTCTCGATCCGCAAGGTCGAAGTCATGGAACTCCCGCCCAAGGGTAAGTGAGCGCCTCAGGGGCGTCACACGGCCGATCCGTGGATCGCCGTGTTCGTAATGTCCGGTTCTGGGATGTCAGAGAGCGTCGGCGACGGCGTCGATGCTTGACGTGCGCCCCCGGGCTGCCCAGAATCGGATCGCTGAAGCGTCCCCGCCTCACGCCTTGCGGTTTCTTGGCCGGCACCTTTGCCAAAGGATCCATTCGAAATGCAACTCGATCTTGATTCGTTGCCCGCGTCGTTATCCCGTCGTGTGTGGGGCGATTTCATTCGCCGCAGCGTGATCGTGGGCTTGTTGGCGTGTCTGGCATCGGTGGCCGTCGTCCAAATGGTGCGCGCCGAAACGTGGGGTGAAAAGCTGGGTTACCCTGCCGGCAAGAAAGTGCTGATTTTGCACGCCGACGATATCGGCATGTGCTACGAAGCCAACGAAGCTGCCAAGGCCTATCTCAAGACGGGCCACATTCAGTCGGCCGCCTTGATGGTGCCGTGCCCTTGGTACAACGAGATGGCGAATTGGTACATCGAGAATCCCGACTACGACCTGGGTTTGCACCTGGCCCTGACGAGCGAGTGGAAATGGTATCGCTGGGGTCCCGTGGCCGAACGGGCGAAAGTCCCCGGTTTAATCGATAACGACGGTTACCTGTGGCGTGCCGTGCAGTCGGTGGTGTTGGCGGCCAAGCCCGAAGAGATCGAAGCGGAAATCCGAGCGCAAATCAATCGCGCTATCGCCCGCGGCACGCGCCCCAGTCATATCGATACGCACATGGGCACGCTTTTCGCGCGGCCGGACTACACCAAGGTCTATTTGAAGGTTGCCGAAGAGTTTCGTATCCCGGCCATGGCGATCGAGCCCACGCCCAAGGTGATGGCGAAGTTCAAGAAGCAGGGCTATCCGGTCAGCGAAGCCGGCAACAAGATACTGACCGACTACAAGCTGCCGAAGCTGGATGATTTCTGGGCAGCGCCCGAGGGTAAAACCTACGAAGAGAAGCGCGAGAAATTCTTCGAGTTGGTCCGTTCGTTCGATCCGGGCATCACCGAGATCATCTTCCACCCCTCGGTACAAACCGAAGGGCTCAAGGCCATCACCGGCTCTTGGCAGCAACGCGTGTGGGAGGCGCAGATGTTCTCCGACCCTGCTGTACTGGCCTTCTTCGAACGGGAAGGAATCCTGTTCACGAACTGGAAAGAGATCATGCGCCGGTTCGACAAGAAGGAGCCAGCCACCAACAAGGCCGGCGGTTAGAACACCCTGCGTCCTTGAGGTGCGCGGCCGGGTGCGGCAGCATTGATCACGAATCTCCGTAGGTCATTGCGCGCTGGGGTGCTCCCAAAGCTGCTAGGCGCGTCGTCCACCAGGGCTTGCGCATAGAGAGCCTGGCGACTAACAAGCCAGATGTACCGTCACACGATGTGACGCCATACTACTTCAGGATCGCCAGGATTTCGGTCTCGTTGAGGATCAGCAACTCTTCCATGTTGAATTGCACTTCGGTGCCGGCGTAGTCGTTGAACAACACCCGGTCCCCTTCGTTGACCTGTGGCCTGGCGCGGGTGCCGTCTTTAAGAATGATGCCGTCCCCCACGGAC
>DASXEJ010000393.1 GCA_036490175.1 Pirellulales bacterium
TTCATCATTCATCATTTCGCATTCATCATTTCTTCTTTTCGTCCGCGTCGGCCGCGGGGGCTGGTACGATTTCGGCCGGAGCGGCGGGCTGCGTGGGGTCTTGTCCTTGCACCTGCGGCATCTCGCCCCCCATGAAATAGCGCCAGCCGCCACCCAGCGACCGATAAACATCGATCAGCCGCAGAGCAATATCCCCCTGCGCCTGGGCCAACTGATCTTGCTGTTGGACCAGGGTCGTTTGCGCATTGAACACGCGATTGAAATCGGTCACGCCCCCTTCGAATTGCAGCAGCACCAGCTCGACGGCGCGCTGCGCTTCGACCACGCTCTGCCCATAGCTGACCGCGGCCAGTTGGGCCTGCAGGAAACCGATCAGCGCGTCTTCGACCTCGCGTCCGGCGCGCAGCGCGGCCTGTTGATATTCGAGCGCTTCGCGCTGCAGTCGTGCGTCTTGCGTGGTGATGTTGTTCACGATCCGCCCGTAGTTCAACACATTCCATTGCAACGACGGAATAATGAACGACGTGAAGCTGTCGGCGCGGAACATGTCTCGGAAGTTGTCCGCCGCATAACCCAAGAATCCGTTCAGCGCCAGACGCGGGTAAAGATCCGCCTGGGCGACGCCGATTTGCGCGCTCTGCGCGGCGACCTCGCGTTCGGCCCGCCGCACATCGGGGCGGCGGCGCAGCAGATCGGCCGGAATGCCGATGGCGACTTCCGCCGGCGCACGGGGGATCGGAGCCGGGGTCAGCCCTTCGGCCAGATCCGTGACCGGCATGCCCATCAATATGCAAAGTTGATTGGCGGCCTGCCGCCGGCCGGCCACGAGCGAAGGAATGAGGGCTTCGGTCTGTGCCAAGTTCGAGCGCGCCTGGCGGACATCCAATTCGGTGGCGGCGCCGTTAGTGAAACGCTGCTCGGCCAGCTGCGTCGAACCGCGCTGGATATCGACGTTCCTGCGGGCGTATGCCAACCGCTGCTCGAAGGTGCGCATCTGCACGTAGGCCGTGGCGACGTCCGACAGCATCATCACCAACGTCTCGCCGTAGCCTTCGATGGCGGCATCTACGTCGGCCGTCGAGCCTTCGATGATGCGCCGGTAGCGGCCCCACACGTCGAGCTCCCAAGAAGCGTTGAAGCCGCTCGTGTAGAAGCTAAAGTTCTGCGGAAACGGCAGCTGCAGATTCTTCGAGATCTGGCCATGGGTATACGAGCCCAACGCGGTTTGCTTCTGGGGGAACAAATTGCCGACGGCGATGCCGCGCTGCGCCCGGGCTTCCAGGATGCGCGTCCCCGCGGCGCGCAGGTCGAGATTCTGCGCGCGGGCCGCATCGACCAGACCATTCAGCACCGGATCGTTGAAGACGGTCCACCAGGCGCAGTCGGCGGCCGGCTCGCTGATCACGCGCGGGTTGGCACTATCGACCCAAGTAGGCGCGACCGGGGCCGCCGGGCGCACATAGTTCGGCCCGACTTTCCAACCATTGCGGCACCATTGGCGCAGACTCGTGCAACCGCACGCCACACAAAGGCACAGCAACAGCAGGCTCAACCCCGGCGCACGTCGCCGCGCGCGCCGCGTCCGCCGAGGCGGGGTCCGTGTCTGGACCAGGCGGCTCGGGCGGCGCGCCGTCGGGCCGTGCGTGGTGGCGGAGAACATGGTGGAGGCTACCGAAGGCGGGCAAGGTGGCGGTCGTCTGAGGCAACAGAGGGGCGGTCGCCTCAGCAGCGGACGCGGTGAGACCGTGTCCGGATTGCCCCTAAACCCGGTACACGCGCATCTGTCAGCAATATTCGGCAACGCGGCAAAGGCTGCATGAAGTAACTGCCCCGCCTCGCCAGGACCGCCAAACTGGCCCTACCTTAACGATTGCTGCGGTTGTGCTAGCAACACGACGGCGCGGAAGCTGCGCAGAGATTGACGAATAGTGCGGGCCGGCAGGCCCTCAACGTATGCGGGCGAAATTCCGTGGGCAATTGTTTACGCACAAGAATGCCAATGCGACAACCGACCGTCATGCCGAGCACTCATGGGGCGGCTGCCGGCGGCGCTTGAAATATATATACGTCCTCAGACCCACTTTGTTTTAGCAACGGCGGTAGCGGCGGCGCGTAGTCGGTCTTGTCCGAGGGCTTCTGTTCGTTTCCAGTCGGAAGGCCATCAGTCGTCGTTTGATCGGGAAAGGATAAGTAGGAGCCCGTTCCCGACATCACCGGCGTCGCACTCCATGTCACTGCCTCTGGAAACAACTTCTGTACATGGTTGCGTTCTTCGGCTGGTGTTTCTACGCCAACTAATATCGATGGGACCGCCTCATCGCCTAGTAGCCCGCGCCACCAAGGGATGCTGGCCTCCGGCACAGTCCGAGGCCCTGCCACCAACCAACTCTCGTGATCGCGAATCCAGACTTGTCGCTGGCGAATAAAGCTCAACTCCCATGCAAGCCACATCGCGACGAGAGTCATCAGGACAAACGTCGACCCCAAGGAAAATTGAAAACGGCGGCGGGTGGTGCGCGGGATGGTAGACATTGGAAATATAATACCTGGCTGGCGAGGCGGGTTCGACAAGCGAGTTGCTACAGCGACTGAGAGCGGCCCTAGAAAGTGATTCAATTCGCGTCGACCGAGGGCGCTCATCTCGGAACAATGACGCCGATCAGAATAATTCCCGCAATAATGGCGAAAACAAGAAGCCAGAACGCCGTTCTAGTGCCGCGGCGGCGAGCAGCACACTTGGGGCAAAGCCACACTGCTCGAGTCTTTGTGTATGCTCCCATCACCGATGTCGTGCCGATTTGTTCGCTCGTCGTGTCGTACGAGGGGCTTTCGCCATGAAGGTCGCAGTCACATTGATCACATCGCATTTTGAGAACACCGTATCGGCAAGCGAAACCTCTACTCGGCGCGAGTCGGCAGGCTTTATTGTATGCCAGCGGGAGATCGACATCACGGCGCTGCGAGTCCATTGCCACAGGACGCTTATACCAAGCAAATCGGACGAATCACCCGCCATCGACAACGTCATTTTGTGCGACCCTGGCATGCCGTATGCATGGCCTTCGTTAGCGTCGCCTTCGCCTGGAAGTCTGCCATGAGAATCCTGCTTATCGTCGCGGTGCTTGCCGCGTTTCCCGCCGTTTCGTGGGCGGAGGAGTACGTGTATCACGGACCTTGGAAAACGACGAATCGCAAGCTCGACGGCGAAATGACCTGTATCGTGACTCCGCTTTTGAACAACGCCTGGCGCGGCCGTTTTTACGGCGTTTGGCAAGGTGTGCCGATGGACTACACCGTGACCTTCACGGGGCCAGTGAATGCTTTGCACGGCACGGCGAACATCGACGGTGCCGAGTACGAGTGGAAGGGTTGGATTACCAAACAAGAGTTCCGCGCCAATTTCGGCGGCGATCGTTACTCGGGCTGGTTTGATTTGAAAAGGCTGCCTGCCAAGCCGAGCGTCACTCGGCGGCCAGATGCGCACCCTTTTCAGCCACCGAGCGCTTCATGAGCGCGACCAGCAGCATCAGCACCACGGCCAGTACGGCGGCCACCCAGAAGACGTCGAAGTAGGCGAGCGAAGACGACTGCTGCTCGCGCAGACCCGAGAGCGACTCGAGCGCCATGTCCTGCGCCGTCGCGGCGTCCCCGGTTAGGCCGTAGAAGAATCCCTGCATCTGCTCTAAGTAAGAATTCACGTTCGGGTTCAGGGGATCGATCGATTCACCCAGCCGTAGCGTGTGAAACTGGTCGCGGCGTTCGTGAATCGTTTGCGCCAGCGAGGTGCCGACGCTCCCCCCTTCGTTGCGCAGCAGGCTGGCCAGGCCGACGGCCGCCCCGCGCAACTCCTTGGGCGTATACATGTAGGCCGCCACATTGAGCGGCGCGAAGATCATCGACAATCCGGCCACCGTTACCACGCGCGGCCAGACCACTTGCAACGGGCTGATGCCCAAATTCATCTGCGCCATCCAATAACAGCCGACTCCCATCACGAACAGCCCCACCACGATCATCCACCGCGCATCGACTCCGCGCCCCAGCAAAATGCCCACGATGGGGAGCAGCGTCACCGAGGCCACACCCGACGGAGACATCACCAGGCCCGAGCTAGTGGCGTCGTAGCCGAACAGCGATTGCAACAATCCGGGCAGCGACGTGCTGACGGCATACAGCACGCCAAAGGCGCAGAACAGAATAATGCACGAGACGGCAAAATTGCGCTCGCCCAGCGGTCGCAGATTAACGACCGGATTCGGGATGCGCAATTCCCAAAAGATCAGCCCGGCTAGCGCAAGGACGAAGAGCGTGGTCAAGGTTTGCACGCGTCCAAAGGGATCGCCCAGCCAGTCCCATTGCTGCCCCTTGCTGAGCCCGATTTCCCAAGACACCATCACCACGACCAGCAGCATCAGTCCAATGACGTCGAAATTGAGCGGCCGCGCGCGCAATTCGATCCGCTCGCGCTTGAGATACTCGGGATCTTCTAGCAGGAAATACGAGGCCACAAACGCCACTGCCCCCATCGGCACGTTGATGTAAAAGATCCATCGCCACGAGTAATGGTCGGTGATCCAGCCGCCGAGCGACGGCCCCAGGATCGGCGCGACTAGCCCCGCGATGGCGAATACGGTCATGGCCGCGCCCTGCTTCTCGGCCGGGAATGTATCGAGCAGAACCCCCTGCGTGCAGGGCTGCAAGCCGCCGCCGGCCAAACCCTGGATCACGCGAAACAGGATCAATTGTTCCAGGCTGGTGGCCATGCCGCACAAGCCCGAGGCAATCGTAAAGACCGCGATCGACAGCAAAAAGTAATTGCGACGTCCGAAATGAGCGGCCAGCCATCCCGAGATCGGCAGGATGATCGCGTTGGCCGCCAGGTAGCTGGTGATCACCCACTCGCTATCGATCACCGCCGCCGACAGGCCGCCGGCGATATATCGCAGCGCCACATTGGCGATCGTCGTGTCCAGCACCTCCATGAACGTGGGCACGACCACCGCCGCGGCCACAACCCAAGGATTGATCGCGGGGCGCCCGGCCATGCTCGTGGCGGCGACAGTGGTGCTCATGTCCGGCTTCCGGGGTCAAGAACTCTTTTCGGTGGGCAAGACTTCTTGCAACCGTTTGCCGGCATTGGGGCCCTCGGCCGGTTTCTTGTAATACACGTAGGGGATGACCGACAGACCCACGAACAGGGTTTGATTCTCTGCGTCGTAATCCTCCAGATCGATGCGCACCGGCAATCGCTGCACGACTTTGACAAAGTTGCCCGTCGCATTCTGCGGTGGCAACAGAGCCAGGGTCGATCCGGTTCCCATCGTGAAGCCAGTGATCCGCCCGCGGAAATGGTGGCGGCTGCCATACATGTCCACTTCGACGTCGACCGGCTGGCCGATGCGCAGCTCGGCCAGTTGCGTCTCTTTGAAATTGGCGTCGATCCAGATATCTGTCAGCGAGCGAATGGCCATCAACGCCTGGCCGGCCTGCACCTGGTTGCCCGGGTTCACGTTGCGGCGGGTGATGACGCCGTCGATTTCGGCAAAGACGTCGCAATAACGCAGATTCAGCTCGGCTTGCGAGAGGGCCGCCTGGGCCTCGTGAACCTTGGACTGCGCTTGCTTGATCGGGGCCGCCTCTTCCACGAGCTTGGCAAAAATTCGATCCACATTGCCCTCGGGATCGCGCTTGTAGAACTCGTCGATGACTTCCTTGGGGGACGCACTGTACGTGGTGGGCGTAATGCCCAAGGGCGCTGCGCTCACCAGCAAGTCGGCCAGCGCCTGGCGCACGGTAGAAAAGGTCTGATCCAGATTCGGCGGGGCGTCCAGGGGATTCTCGCGATTGATCGGCAGGCCCAGGCTGGCGCGTGTCTGTTGAATGGTTTGCTCGGCGCTTTGCACGCGGCTGCTGGCCACGTCGCGCGCGGCTTTGTATTGGTCGAACTGTTGCCGGCTGATGGCGCCCTTGCCGACCAAGGCCTCGCCGCGGCCGTAGTCTTGCTCAGCCAAGACGAGACTGGCTTTTTCGGCTTCGAGCTGCGCGACGTTGCTCTTCAGTAGCGCCAATTGGTTCCTCACGTCCTCCATAGCGTGTTCGAGCTTGAACCGGTTGCTGCGCGCTTGCGCCGCGATGCCCCGCAAACGATCCTGCGTGGCTACCAGGTCGGTCTGCGCGCTTTCCAAGGCAGTTTTCTTGATCGCCAGCTGAACTTCGTACGGCTCCTTATCGAGCTGCACGAGAATGTCTCCCTTGCGCACTCGGTTGTTGTCGTCGACTTTTACCACCAGGACCTGGCCCGGCACACGGGCAGCAACCGTGGTGACGTGGCCGTTCACGTAGGCATCGTCCGTCGAGACGGTGTTGAAGGCGCGGACGACCAGCGGCGCAAATCGGTAACCTCCCAGCAACAGCACGACGCCGGCGATCGCCAGATACAGCGGACGCCGCGACTTGCCGTGCGGAGCCGCCGCGGGGGCCGCATGGTCGACCGCCGCCGGCGGCATGACCACGGCCGCAGGCGCGTGCGCCCCTTCATGCGAAGCGCCCGCGGGTGCATGCGGATCGGTACTTTCGCGCTGCTGCGAACTCATGGCGGTGGCTCCTTGGCTTCTGCACAGAACGCCTGGCGGCGCCGTATCGCCGCGCTCTACCCAACCCTCGGCGTAGAGTCGTGCGGCGACCAGTGCCGGCCGATGCGCAGAGCATTGTATACAGGACCGGCGATCATTCCATGCGATGACGAAATAACCAGCCCGCGCTAGACAATGTGACCATGCCAATCAGGGCCATCGGCCAGATGTTGGCGAAGACCACCGAGGCCGGCAGGTCTTTGAGGAATATTCCCTTGACGATTAGCACGTAATAGCGGATCGGGTTGCACAGCGTCGCGTATTGCAGCCAGTCGGGCATGTTTTCGACCGGGCTGGCGAAGCCCGATAGCGACATGGCCGGTACCATGAAAACAAACGCTCCCAGGATGGCCTGCTGCTGGGTCTTGGCCACCGACGAAACGAACAACCCCACCCCAATCACGGCGAACAGATAGACCACCATGCTGCCGTAGAGTAGCAACAGCGATCCCTCGAACGGGACGCGAAATACTACCACGCCGGCCAGAATCATCACGCTGGCTTGGGCCATACCCAAGAACAGGGCCGGCACCGTCTTGCCGATGATGATCTCTAGCGGCCCCAGCGGCGAGACCAGCAATTGTTCGAACGTGCCGAGCTCGCGCTCGCGGGCGACCGATAGCGCGGTCACCAGCAGCCCCATCACGGTGGTCAGTATCGCGACCAGGCTGGGGACCGTGTTCCAGGTGACGGTCTGATTCGGATTGAACCACAAGCGGCTGGCGATCACCGTCATCGGCGGTACCGCCCCACGGCGGGCCGCTAGCAGTTCTTCGTTGAAGCGGGTAATGATCACGGTCGCATAGCCTTCCACAATCTGCGCGGCGTTCGAGCGCCGGCCGTCGAGCAATAGCTGCACGTCTGTCGGGCGGCCCGCGGCCAGCTCGCGCGAGAAGTCCGACTGAATCGACAGCACCATCAGCGCAAAGCGCGAGTCGATGGCGCCGGCAATCTGACTTTCGTCATCCAAAAACTGGATCGAAGAGAAGTTTGGCGAGCCTTCGAACAGCGCCACCAGGTCGCGGGCGCTGGTGCCGAGATCGCGATTCAGGATCGCGATCCGCACGTCTTTCACTTCTTGCGTCGCCGCAAAGGAGAATACCAACAGCTCGATGAGCGGCGGCACGATCAGGATCGCGCGGCTTTTCGGATCTCGCCAAACGGCGAGAAATTCTTTCACGATCAGCGTGCTGATGCGATGCCACATAGCGGCTATTCCAATCTCATACGAGTAATGCGCACCAACAGCGCGAGCAATACAGTGCTCATCAGCACGAGCGCCAACGTGCCTGGCACCAGCACCGACATCACGTCGCCGGCCAGAAATAATGTCTGCAAGCTGGCCACGAAGTAGCGCGGCGGCAGCAGGTAGGTGAACCAACGGATCGGCCAGGGCATGGCGTCGATCTCAAAAATAAACCCAGACAGCTCAAAGGCCGGCAAAAAGCCCATCACCAGCGCGGCCTGGCTGGCGGCAAACTGATTTTTGGTAAGCGTCGAGATCAACAGGCCCAGCGGCAGCATCGCGGATAAAAACGCGGTCGAGACGATCAAGAGCGCGCCGATCGAGCCGCGGAATGGCACGCCAAAGATATACACCGCCGCCGTCACCGACAGCACCATGGCCCCCATGCCCAGCAAGAAATAGGGCAACAACTTGCCGATCAGAAATTCGGATCGTCCGACGGGTGTGGCCATCAGCGCCTCGATCGTGCCGCGTTCCCACTCGCGGGCCACGACCAGCGCCGTAAGCAGCGTGCCGATCAGCGTCATGATGATCGCGATCGATCCCGGGATCAGAAAGTTCTGACTTCGTATGTCGGGATTGAACCAATAACGCGCCTCGATCCCGACGATGGCGGGCATTCTGCGCGGCGACGTCATGGCCGAGCCGGCGATGGCCTCTTGGCCGATCCAGTTGGCCCACACGCCTTCGACGTAGTTCAGCACCAGACCGGCCGTGTTGGGATCGGCCCCATCGACGATGACTTGGATCGGCGCCGATTCGCCGCGCCCCAGCCGGTCGCTGAAATCGGCCGCCAGCACGATTACACCCTTGATCCGGCCAGCCACCAGGTCGTCTTCGACCTCGGCCCGATGATGCGCGCGGATCACGGTGAAGTAGGGAGAGTTGTGGAACGAGGCCAACAGGCTGTCAACCTCGGGCGTTGATTGCTCGATCACCACGGCCACCGGCACGCGCCGCAGATCGAGCGTCACGCCGTAGCCGAATACGAACAGCAAGAGCAGCGGCAGCAGCCCGGCGATCAGATAACTGCTCCAATCCCGTCGGATCTGCAGCGACTCCTTGCGCACCAGTCCCGATACACGTCGCAACCAGGCCGCGGGGCCCGTGACGGCGTTCTTCATGAGGCCTCCCGCCGCTGGTCGTACTGCTCGACGAGCAAGATGAACGCATCTTCGAGCGTGGGCTCCTCGCCGTCGGGGCGATGAACCGATTCTTTCAACGCGTCGGGCGAACCTTCGGCGATGATGTGCCCCTGGTACACCAGGCCGATGCGATCGCAGTATTCGGCCTCGTCCAGAAAGTGAGTCGTCACCATCACGGTCACGCCATGCTCGACCATGGCGTTGATGTGCCCCCAAAACTCGCGCCGCGTCAACGGATCGACCCCGGACGTCGGTTCATCGAGAAACAACACGGCCGGATCGTGCATCAGGGCACAGGCCAGCGCCAGGCGTTGTTTGAAGCCCAGCGGAATGGCGCCTGCGTTTTGTTCCAGGTAAGGGGCCAGGCCGAAAGAGTGAATCACCCGATCCGTGGCGGCGGTTCTGTCTCGCCCGGCAAGTCCGTAGACACCGGCAAAAAAGTGCAGGTTCTGCCGCACGCTCAGGTCGCCGTACAACGAGAACTTTTGCGCCATGTAGCCCAATCGCCGGCGCGCCAGTCCGCCAGCCCGATAAAGATCGAAGCCAGCCACGCGGGCAATTCCAGCAGTGGGGCGCAGCAAGCCGCACATCATTTTGAACGTGGTCGATTTGCCGGCCCCGTTCGGCCCCAGCAGTCCGAAGATCTCGCCGCGCTCGATGCGAAACGAGATTTGGTCTGCGGCCGTGAAGTCGCCAAATCGCTTAGTGAGCGACTGCGCCTCGACAACGATCGGAGTCGACGAACCGTGATTCGTTTTCGAAACGACCACCGGCTCGGGCTCTCCCTTGGGCCCGCCCCCCAACAGATCGACAAAGGCGTCTTCGAAGCGCGGCGGCGTGGCCACGACTTTAGCCGAGGCGACTCCCAGCGCGGCCACGTCAGGCAGCTCGCCATCGTGGGCCATCACCACGCGTACACTGCTCCCTTGGATCACGCCGTCGACGACATCGGACTGCTTGATGACTTGCGCTAGCGCCTTGCGTCTCTGCGTGCCGAGATCCTGCACAAGAAACGTGCGCCCGGTGACGCTGGTGGTCAGTTCCTTGGGAGGTCCCTGGTAGACGGCCCTCCCTTCGTTCATCAGTAGCACTTCGGCGCAGCGTTCGGCTTCGTCCAGATAGGCCGTGCTCCACACGACGCCGATGCCTTGGTCCACCAGGTCGTACACCATCTGCCAAAGCTCGCGCCGCGAGATCGGATCGACCCCCACGCTAGGCTCGTCGAGCAAAAGCAACTGCGGCGCCTGAATCAGGCAGCAAGCCAGCCCCAGCTTTTGCTTCATGCCGCCGGAAAGCTTGCCCGCCAGGCGTTTGGTGAATGGACCCAGGGCGGTGAACGAGAGCAATCGCTCGTAGGACTGGCGGCGGTCGGCGCCGGTCACGCCCCGCAAGTCGGCGTACAGGTCGAGGTTTTCCTGAACCGTCAAATCCTCGTACAGCCCGAAACGTTGCGGCATGTAACTGAGCGATTGCCGGATGGGGGCCAGGTTCTTGGCCGTGTCGTAGCCGCGCACCAGGACGCGCCCCTTGGTCGGCAACAACAATCCGGCCAGCAATCGCAACAGCGTGGTCTTGCCGGCCCCATCGGGGCCGATCAGGCCGGTGACCTGGCCAGGTTCGATGCGCAACGTAAGATCGGCGATCGCCGGCGGTGCGCCGCCGCTAAATTGCTTACAGACACCGTCGACCAGAGCCAATGGTTCGTCGGCCATGGCTCATTCCCGCCCGTCGAGATTCAATGTCACGCTGACCGGCATTCCCTGCCGCAGGCCGCTGTTGGGATTATCGACGACCACCCGCAAGCGATAGACCAGATTCGTCCGCAGCTCGCGCGTCTCGACTGTCTTGGGAGTGAACTCGGCCGTGGGCGAGATGAATCCGATCCGACCCTGATAGGGCTTGTCTGGCGCCGTGTCGGTGCGCACTTCGGCCAGCATGCCAGGCCGAATGCGTCCGAGGTCACGCTCGTTGACATACGTGCGCACCCAAACCGGCGAGGCGAGCGTCAGCGTGAACACCGTCTCGCCTGCCGCCACGATGGCCCCTTTTTCGCGGGCTCGGGTCAGGATGATTCCGTCGCTGGGTGCGAACAGCTCGCTGTCCGACAGCCGGCGCTCGGATTGGACGACGGCCGCTTCGGCATCGGCCAATTGCGCTTTGCCTGCATCGATGTCTTCTTGCCGCGGGCCGATCACGGCCATGCGTTCGGTTTCTTCGGCGTACTTCAGCCGGGCTTGCGCCTCGGCCAAGGCGGACTTTGTCTGGTCGAATGTCTCGCGGCTCACCGCGCCCGAATTCACCAGCCGCTCGGCGCGATCGAAATCCTGTTGGGCGCGGGCGACCGTGGCGTGTTGTTCGGCCACTTGGGCTTTGGCCGACGAGATCTCCTCCGGACGCGAGCCGTTTTCCAAGCGGGCCAGTGCGGCCGCGGCGCTAGCGCGGCGTGCTTGAACACGCTGCAAGTCATCCTCGAAATACTTCTTGTCGAGTGTCGCAATCACTTGTTCCGCGGTGACGGTGTCGCCCTCGTCGACGGCCAGCGAAGCGATCCGCCCGTCCACCTTGAAGGCCAGGTTCACTTGCCGTACGTCGATGTTCCCCTGAATGACCAGGTGCGAACTGTCGCCGACGGAGTACTCGAAGCGATACCACGCGTAGCCACCGCCGGCCGCCGCGGCGATCAAGAGCGCTGGCAGCACAAAACGAATCGGCGAGCGATGCTCGACAACGGGCGGTGCGGCCGCAGTGCTGGCGCCCGCAGGCGCGTCACGCGTTGCGCCAGTCGGCGCCGTGGGCGCAGGCGTGCTGGCCGTGTCTTGCCCGGGCTTCGATGTTGATGTGCCTTTGCCAGACTTTGCGGTAGGGTCTCCGGCGTCCCGCTTTGCGGTGGACATGTATGCTGGTACCTGAAGTATCGACACGCTCGCCGGCCACGGGGCAGCAGCAGAACGTCGGTAGATAAGAGTCTCGCAGTGATAACGTCTGACAGTTGTTATACTCCGGCAGCCGAAATCGCTGAACATCATCCCGCCACAGGTCGTCACGGTCACACGTGGCCTGGAATCGTTCCAACGAGCGCGCCCGGGATGAACCGCGGGCGAAAACCAGGGCCAAAGCCGTTGTGTGGCATCAACCGATGGCTGCTTGGCGAGAAACCCATCAGAAAGCGCTGTCGAAAGCCAGGGAGGAACCGGCATGAGCAAGAGGTCTGGCCATTTGGGCGCTGCTACAGGGGAAGATCCCAATCGCGTCGATTCCCGTTTGCGAATGGGAATGGAAACGACGCTTTTGATCTGGATCCGCACCGGACTGGCGCTAATGGGTTTCGGATTTGTGCTGGCGCGATTCGGCTTGTTCTTGGAAGAACTGGCCGCGCGACATGCCACTCCTCCCCCCGTGCATATCTCGCTGTGGTTCGGCATCCTGCTGATTTTGCTGGGAGTGGTCGTTAATCTACTGTCCGCCTGGTTGCACTTGCCGTTTCTGCGCCGGGCACGTTCGGGCGAGACCGATTTGCCCGGCACCTGGAAGCTGGCCCTGGCGCTGGCAGTCCTCTCGGCCGCGGCAGGCGCCGCGATGGCCTTGCTGCTGCTCATGATGGAGTCCCGCGCCTAACGATCTCTGCCCGCGCGCAACACATCCGGCAGGCGGTCCCCCGCCTTACGGTCAGCGGGCGCTTGCACGAGCGGAATGCGGGCATTTTTGCCTGACCACCGCAGCGATCGGCGCGACCGGCCAAAGCCGGGCGGGGGTGTGATAAGCGACGCTCATCGAGTACAAACACAGGCATCCTTCTGGAGAGTTTTTCATTGTGACCAACCCCGTAGCTCGCCCGCGGTCCGCGGCCGAGGCGCCCGGCGCTTCGGCAGGCCGGGCGGATGCGCTCGACCGCACACCGTTGCCACGCCTGGCACGCGGGTTGTGGTTGGCGTGGGCCGTGTGTTTGGCGCTTGCCATGCTGTGGGGGAATCTCGGCGGAGGGCACGCCACGCTCCCAGCGACCTGGGGACGCATGGGCGCATCGTTGGCGCTGGTGGCCGCGGCCTGGGTCGGTTTTTCTTGGTGGCGCGGTTCCGATGCCGGCAGATTCAGTGCACTTATCGCGCTGGGTATGACGCTTGGCACGTGGGGCGATTTTTACAACGCCGAGTTGCTGAATTTTATGGCGCCCTTAGGAGACCCCGTGCTGGGCGGCATGATCTGTTTCGGCCTGGGCCACGTGGCCTATATCGTGGCTTGCGTGAATGCCGCAACGCATGCCAAGTTAAACAATCGCGCGGTGAAGTACGGTTGCCTCGCGGCGTGGCTGGTGGTTGCCACGCTGGGTTGGTATGGGATCGTCTACGTCGGGGCCAGCGAGAAAACCCGCGATCTGGTCTGGCCCGCGCTGCCGTACTCGCTATTACTGGCGTCGACCGCAGGGCTGGCCACCGGATTGGCAGCGCAGAATCGTCAATTTCGCCCCTTGGCCGTCGGGACTGCACTATTCTTTGTTAGTGATATGCTGCTCGCCGTGGGGCTGTTCCGCGGTAATCTGCCCTACTCGACAGAGCTTGTGTGGCTGACCTATTCACCCGGCCAGATGCTGATAGTGTTCGGAGCGCTGGCGGTCTGCCCGCTGCTGATCCGCAACGTAGCGACGGACGCCGCGCCGCATCGCGCGGGAGCGGGGGGATGAAGTCCAATTTACGTTCGGCTCCGCACGCGTCCTCTTCGTGGCGGCAGCGCGCATTGGGCGCGGCGGGATCGTTGGCCGTGCTGTGCGTATTCGTGGCGGCCGTCTACGTGCTGCATCGCGAGCTGCGCGATTATCGTTTACGCGATATCGAGCAAAGCTTGTCGTTGCTCTCTTGGAGTCAGCTGTTTGCCGCGCTCGCGCTAACGGCTACTAGTTACACGTTGTTGACCGGTTACGACTGGCTGGCTGTGCATTACATCGATCGCTCGTTGCCGTACGCGCGGATTGCGCTGGCCTCGTTCGTCAGTTACGTCTCCAGCTACAACTTTGGCGCGATTCTCGGCGGTACCACCATGCGGTATCGGCTGTATTCGGCCTTCGGGTTGTCGGCGATCGAGATTGTCAAGATCATCGGCATCTGCACGCTGACCTTTGTGTTGGGATTCTGCACGCTCGGCGGCGCGGTCTTCGTGTTCGATCCGTTGCCTCTGCCCGAGATGGTGAAGCTGCCGTTTCCCACGGTTTTTCCGATCGGCGTCGGCTTGCTGGCCTTCGTCGGGCTTTATTTGGCGACGAGCGCGCTGTGGCGCCGGCCGATCGCGGTGCGCGGTTGGGATCTGGTTCTGCCGCCCCCCGGTTTCACGTTGATGCAAATGTTCGTGGCCTCGGCCGACCTTGTTGCGGCCTCGGGCGTGCTGTACATGCTACTGCCCGCGGGACTGGCCACGAGCTTTCCGCAGTTCCTGGGAATCTTTCTCACGGCGCAGGTGGCGGGCATCGCCAGCCATGTGCCCGGCGGGTTGGGCGTTGTCGAGGCCGTCTTGATGATCACCCTGGGACCGGAAAACCGCGCGGCCCTGATGGGTTCGATGGTCGTGTATCGCGCCGTTTATTACTTCTTGCCGCTGGGACTGGCGGCCGGACTATTGGCCGGTCACGAGGGATTCCAGCGCTGGCAATCGGTAACCCGTTTTGCTGCGTTGTTCGGGCGCTGGGGGCCGGCCATCGTGCCGCGCGTGCTGGCCTGCACGACGTTTGCCGGCGGCACCGTGATGCTCGTCTACGGCGCGCTGCCGCGCAGCGTTTCCCGCTGGCACTGGGTTGCGGATTTCGTTCCGCTGCCGGTTATGGAATTTTCGCACTTTGTCGGCAGCATCGCCGGCATGGGCCTGCTGCTCTTGGCGCGTGGGCTGCTGGAGAGGCTCGATGCGGCCTACCATCTGGCCGTGGCGCTGTTGACCGCGGGCATCGTCGTATCGCTGGTGCGAGGATTCAATGTCGAAGAGGCGGTGATCCTCACCCTCGTGCTGGTGGCGCTCGTGCCGTCGCGGAAATACTTCGATCGCCGTGCCTCGCTCTTGCACGAGACATTTACGCCCGGCTGGCTCACTTCGATCGTGCTGGTGCTGTTGGGCACCGCCTGGCTGGCGATCTTTTCGCACAAGCACGTCGAGTACTCACATTCGCTGTGGTGGCAATTCGCATTGGAACACGATGCGCCGGGCGCCCTGCGCGCTACGGTGGGTGCGGCGGCGGTGCTGTTGGCGGCGGGCGTGGCTCGGCTGTTGCGTCCAGCCGATCCGCAGACGCACTTGCCGGACGAGGACGAACTGACCGCGGCGGCGCGCATCGCCGAGGCTTCGCCGCGCACTACGGCCTACTTGTCGTTGCTGGGGGACAAGTCGCTACTGTTCAACAACGAGCGGTCGGCCCTGCTGATGTACTCGGTCGAGGGAGCCAGTTGGGTATCGCTGGGAGATCCCGTCGGTCCGCTGGCCGAGGCCAATGAGTTGGCTTGGCGGTTCAATGAGCTCTGCGATCGGCACGCCGGTTGGCCCGTCTTCTATCAGGTTTCGGCCGGCTACTTGCCCATGTATCTGGACCTTGGCCTGTCGCTGTTGAAGCTAGGGGAAGAGGCACGCGTGCCGCTGGCAACCTTCGGCGTCGAGGGGAGTCAGCACCGCTGGCTGCGGCAAGCGCTGCACAAGGCCGAGAACGCCGGCTGCACGTTCGAGGTCGTGCCGCCGGGCGCGTCCGACGGGATCATGCAGGAGCTGGCCGAGATTTCCCACGAGTGGCTGTCGACGCGGCATGCGCATGAGAAAGGGTTCTCGCTGGGATTCTTTCAACCGGAATATCTGCGGCGCTTTCCGTTGGCGATCGTGCGGCACGAGCAGCGGATCGTCGGCTTTGCCAACGCCTTGCCCGGCGCTGAAAAACATGAACTGTCGGCCGACCTGATGCGCCATCGGCCGACTGCTCCGGCTGGCGTGATGGATTATTTATTCATCGAGTTGATGCTGTGGGGTCGGTCGGCCGGCTACGAATGGTTCAATCTGGGAATGGCGCCGTTGTCGGGCCTGGACGTGGGGCCGCTGGCTCCGCTATGGAATCGCGTCGGGACTCTCGTGTTTCGCCATGGCGAGCACTTCTACAACTTCCAGGGACTTCGGCAATACAAGGAAAAGTTTGGCCCGCAGTGGGAACCGAAGTACCTGGCCTCGCCCGGCGGCCTGCGTCTGCCGCGCATTCTGGCCAATGTGGCCGCACTGATTTCCGGCGGCGCAGAACGGACCTAAGGCCCGCATTGCTGTGCGGCGTGCCGATTCTGCCGACAGTTCCGGCGCCCGAGACGGATTCGCGCTTGTAGACTTGTAGGCCTCGGCCAAGCCGTCCCAGTCACCCTCTGAACGATCGATGAAAAAACGGCGACCTATCGACGTGCCGAGCCTCTACGATTCGGCGATCGCCGAAGCGTTCTCACCCGATGCCAAGCTGAACGAGGTAACGCAGATCGTGGTGGCGCTCGGTCGCGCGCTGCATCAGGTGGGGCAACCGGCACATAAGGTCGAGCGAACTCTGGTGCGCGTCGCGGAACGATTCCACGTCCCGCTGGAAGTGTTCGTCGTGCCGACGGGGCAGTTCCTGTCGTTTCATCGTGAGCAAGGGCCTGTCACGTTCGTGCTGCGAATCAACCCCGGGCCCGTGGCGCTCGATCGGTTGTCGCGTCTGATGTCGGTGGCCGATCGTTTGGTGGATGGATCGCTCGCGCCGTTGGCCGCCAAGGCGCACCTCGACCAGATCGCGCAGGAAGAGAAGCCGCGCAGCAGTCTGACAACGGCCTCGTACTATGTCTTGAGCGCTGCGCCGTTTTCCATTTTCTTTGGCGGGGGTTGGACTGAACTGATCGTTTCGACGTGCGTCGGGCTGACCGTCGGACTTATCGCGGCCATCATGGCTCGGTTCGGGCGCAGCGGGCGCCCCTTCGAGCTGGTGGCCGCTGCGGCCGCGGCCTTTATCGCCGGATCGGCCGATGAAATTTTAGGCGCCTATGGCGGCTGGATTCCCTTGGCCGCCGGATTGATCGTGTTGCTGCCGGGCATCGCTTTGGTGGACTCGCTCGAAGAGCTGGCCAACGGCCAACTCACTGCCGGCGCCAGCCGCCTGGCGGGCGTGGGAGTGGTCTTCCTGGCGCTGACATTCGGATCGATTGTCGGCTACTCGGCCGCCGAGATGTGGCCGAAAGTCCACAGCGTCGAGGCAGTACACCTGCAGGAATGGTTCATTCTGCCGGCGCTATTGGTCGTGGCGGTCGGTTCGACGTTGCGATTCCGCGCGCGGTTCAGCGATGTGTGGCTGATTCTCGGTGCTTCGACATTGGCGTTGGTGGGGACGCGGTTGGGGACGGCCTACATCGGCCACCTGGCCGGCCCATTCCTGGCGGCCGCCATGCTCGGCGTGGTCGGTAATCTTTATGCGCGTTACAGCCGCCGGGCTGCGGAGCTGCTGATCGTTCCGGGCATTGCTCTGCTAGTGCCTGGCTCGGTGGGAGCGCGCAGCCTGGAATGTCTGTTGAGCCAGGACACGGCAATGTTGGGAGTAGCCGACGCCTTCGATATGTTCCTGCTAGGAATCGCGCTGGTGGCAGGATTGCTCTTCAGCAACTCGCTCGTGGGCGAGCGCCGTTAATCGCGCGACCGCTGCACGCTGGCTATCCGCGTTTACTCGGCCAGGTGGTCGGCCCCTTCGACGGGCTCGCGGCTGCCGTAGAAGCTGTAGAGTACCGGAATCAAATTGAACATCAGCAGCGTCGTGACCATGCCACCTACGACCACGATGGCAAGGGGACGTTGTGATTGCGCCCCAATCTTCGTCGACACGGCTGCCGGCAACAGGCCCAGGATGGCCGTCAGAGCAGTCATCGTCAAAGGACGAATGCGATTTTCCGAGCCGGTCCGTATTGCAGCGTGCAGTGGAACACCACTGGCGCGCAGCGCGTTGAACGAGGACACGAGGAGCAATCCATTCATCACCGCCACGCCCAGGATGGAGACGAACCCGACAGCGGCCGAGACGTTGAAGTTCAAGCCCGTGAGCCACAACGTCCACACGCCGCCCATCGACATCACGGCGACGTTCGCCAGCACGACGATCGCGTCGAGCAAGGAGCGAAACGCCAGATAAAGCATGATCATGATCAGCACCATGGCCAAGCCGACGATGATCGCCATGCGATGCTCGGCTTCTTGCATCTGTTGAAACTCGCCACTCCATACTGCCCTATAGGGCGGTTTGAGGAGTGTGGCCGTTTTGGCTTGTGCCTCGGCCACGGTGCTAGCCAGGTCGCGGCCGCGGACGCCAAATTTCACGGCGATCAGGCGGCTGCCTTGCTCGCGGGAAATGATCGCGGCGCCAGGCCGAACGAAAACACCATGAGGATCCGGCACGCCGTGAATGTCAACCGGGGTTACCAGGTCCTTCAGGCGACGTCGCGGTACGCGGCTCACGCTGCCACCGGTGGCGCTATAGTTGCTGCCTGTCACGTTCGGTCGTTGCACGCTGGTGCCAGAGGCCGACAATGTTTGCGAACTGGCCGACTCGGCTTCCCCGGGAATGTTGTTTTTGACAACATCCACGGGAATATCCAGGATCTCCTCTTCGGTTTGCCGCAGGTCCTTGGGCCAGCGCAGCGTGACGTCGAACGAGCGCTCCCCTTCGATCATGTTCGTAAAAGGCTTACCGCCCACGGCGGTTTGAATCACGTCTTCAACGTCGGCCACGCTGACGCCCCACATGGCGCACTTTTCGCGGTCCACAGGAAACGCCAGGTTCGATTGACCACGAATGTGGAAGACTCCGGGGTCGACAACTCCGGGCACGTTTGCCAATACATTGTTGAACTCGCCAGCCAGACGCTCTAGCTCGTCCAGTTGCGGTCCGATGATCTTGACCGAATTCTCCCCTTTGACCCCCGACAGGGATTCCATGACATTGTCGCGGATCATCTGCGAAAAATCCCAATTGATGCCGATCAGATTGCGCGACAACTCTTGGTTCATGTCGCGGATCAGCTCTTCTTTCGTGCGGGGTCGCGATTGACCCTCGGGCGCCTTCCATTCATCGGGCGGCATTAGCGGCACGAAGCATTCCACGTTGTAATAGCCCGTCGGATCGGTGCCATCGTCGGGGCGGCCGATTTGCGAGGTGGCGAGCCGCACCTCGGGATATTTGGTCATGATCTGGCGAGCCAGGTGCGCCTTGTCGACGGCTTCGGCCAGCGACACGTTCACCGGGAACGTGCCGCGGACGATCATGTTGCCCTCTTCCAGTTCGGGCATGAACTCCCGGCCGAGGAATGGCAAGTAACACAGCGTGGCGGCCGTGATGAAACCGAAGAACCCCATCGTCAAAAAGCGATGCCGCAGCAGCAGATCCATCTCGGCTAGTGTGAATGCCTTTAGCGCACGGACCATGACGTTGTCACGAGCCGGCTTCAATCGCGTGAAGAATATCGAGCACAGCACGGGCGATACGGTCAGAGCCAAAATCAACGCCCCGCCCAAGGCAAAGGCATAGGTATCCGCCATTGGGCCAAAGATTTGCCCCTCGGGTCCGGTCATCGTGAACAGCGGCAGCATGGCGCAGATCATGATGATCGTGGAAAAGAACAAGCTGCGCTCAACCTCGCGCGAGGCGCGCAAGATGCGATCTTTAAGTGGCAAGTTCGCATTCTCGCCGGCACTCAGTCGGCGGTAGATATTCTCGACCATGATCACCGACGAATCGACGATGATGCCGAAATCGACCGCGCCGATCGACAATAGATTGGCCGACTTCCCGCGCAGGAACAGCACGGCAAACGCAAACAGTAACGCCAGCGGAATATTGATTGCCACAATCACGGCCGCCCGCACGTTACTGAGAAACATCAGCAGAATTACCGACACCAGCAGCATGCCGACCAGCAAGTTCTCGCGCACGGTCTCGGTCGTCACGTTGATCAAACGCGAACGATCGTAGAACGCCTCGATTTGCACGCCCGGCAGCAGCCGCCCGGGCGTATTATTGAATTCGTCGATCTTGGCTTCGACGTCGGCCAGCGCCGGAATGGATTGCTCTCCCTTGCGCAACAGGATGATTCCTTGCACCTCATCGGCAGAATCGACCCATTGACGCTTTCCCTGCGCGTCGAGTATTTCCTCGCCGTGCTCATCCAAGACCGGGGTCGTGATGGCCAGTTGGCCCTGCCGTGTCTGGTGCCCCACGACCACACCACGCTCCCCCATCGCCCCGCCGCTCTTGACGGGCCCCCCCTCGACGACGTGCTCAACGCGGATCGGCACATTGTTGGTGGCGGCGATCACGATGCGGCGAATTTCTTGGATGCGACGGTTCTCTTCTTCGCGCAGATAGGCGGCGGCCTCTTCGGGCGTCGGCATTTGCATGGCTTCCAGCATCGGGTCTTCGCCGCCGCCGATCAGGCCGATGCCGCGCACGACCTGAATCGCATCTCCCTGCACAACGTAATCCCCTCCCACGTTGGCATTGCTGTTCGCGACGGCCTCCTGAAGCTGGTCGAGCGTGATGCCGTATTCCTTTAAGCGGTCGGGGTCAGGCCGGATTTCGTAGCGCTTCACCTCGCCCCCCGAGCTGACCACGCCCGCGATCCGCGGCACGCGACGGAACTCGCGCTGCAGCGTCCAATCCTGCAGTGATTTCAGATCGTTGAGGGTATAGATCGGCCGCCCGTGGCTGTCCTTGGGACTGGTAAGCGTATAGCGCACGATTTCGCCAATGGGGGAAGCCGGCGAGATCTGCGGCGTCACTCCCGTCGGCAGGTCGACCGATTGCAAGCGATTGATGACCTGCTGCCGCGCGTACTCGTAGTCGACGCCGTATTCGAACTGGTTGCGCAGATGCGACAATCCGAACATGGATTTCGCGCGTGTGTACTTCAGGCCGGGGATACCGGCCAAGGCGACTTCCAGCGGGATCGTTACCTGCCGCTCGACCTCTTCGCTCGACGCACCGGGATATTGCGCGACGACTTCCACGATCGCGGGGGCCGGGTCAGGATAGGCCTCGACATTGACGTGCGTAAACGCGTACCCGCCGACCCCGACCAAAGCCGCGGCGAGAAGCAGTACGACGACGGGGCTGTGGAGAGCCCATTGGACGAGTTTCGCGACCATGAATGATTGCTCGGCGCATCGCCCGTGTTCTACCTTTGTCGAATGCGCGGTCGCGGGAGACTTTTGAGGTCCTGCGACAAACTAGCGGCGGTCGATTTCAGGCATGAATCGATATGGCGACTTTCCCCCGCATGTTTCTACGCAGCTCGGGCAGACGACGCAGGATCCGTCCTGGTCAGATGGGAAGAATCGAAGGTTTCTTACCAAGGTGTAACGCATTAGTTGGCCGACGGCACCGTAGTCGCCTCGCCTTCCGCCGCGTTGGCGCGGCGCACGCGCGCCTCGACATGCGGTTGCGCGGCCTTGAGCAGGGCCAGCTCGTTGTTCAGCTCGATCACACCCGAAGCCAGCACGCGCTCGCCCAATTTGAGGGGCGTGGCGCCGGCCGCCCGTTCGGCCTCGTTGGGCTCGCTACGGATGCATACTTTGCTGGGCATCCGACTGGTAACAGCCACCAGATGGCGCGTGAACTCGTCAGGGTGAGAGTTGTCTTGCACGAAAATCGCCGCCAAGCTGCCATCTTCGATGACGGATTTGGTCGGCACCGCGACCATCGCCGGATCGGCGTCGAGGTCGATGGCCGCCGTCACGAACTGTCCCAGGTTCATGCGGCCGCTACTGTTATCCAACGTACCCATGATGGTGCCTGTATGATCGGCCGGATCGATGATACCGCCCACGATTTCAAACGCCCCCGACACCGGCTCATCAAACGGATCGGATTTCAGGTCGATTTTCCAACGACGCTTCTCGGGCGGCACGTGCCGCAAGGTCGGCAGGTCCTCCTCGTAAACCCGTGCCAGGATGCGGATATGGCTGGTATCCGCGATCTTGAACAAATCGTCGGAGGGATCGACGAGTTGCCCTAAACTGAAGTTTTTCTCCAGGATTCGCCCGTCGATGGGAGAACGTACTTCAGTATTCGCCCAGCTTTTCTCCACCGCTAAGTCGGCGTTGGTGTCCTTCCCGCCGTCGGTCGCATCCTGGGGCTTGCGGTTCTCCAGCTTCTTGGCCTCGCTATAGACGACGTCGATATCTTTTTCTAACAACCCCCACGACAGCAAAGTTCGCCGCGCGTCCTCTACCGCCACCATCGCCTGTTGGTAATCGCGATTGGCGTCGATGATGGCGCGTTGGGCAATCGCGCCTTGCTCGGCACTTTCGAGTCGCTTGAGAATGTCTTGGGTCGTGTGCAGTTTCGACAAGGCGTCGACCAGCTCGCTCTTCTTCGCACCGACCTCGGTGCTCCAGACGACGGCCAGAACCTGATCCTTGTGAACATGATCTCCATAGCGCAGCGCGCGCTTTGGCTGATCAGAAGGGCCGTCTTCGAATCTGCCAATTTCCACCACGCGGCCGCCGGCGAAACGGGCCTTGATGCGCACCGAGGAGTCGGAATCCAGATCCACGCGCCCCTGTAGCTTTAGCGGCGGAGGCGGGGGAGCCGGCTCGACTGTGGCCAAACGATAACCCATCTTAGTGAGTGCATTCGGAGCGAACTGCACGGTATCCGTCTGACCGGGGGCCAGCGTCACAAGCGCGCCTGGATCGTGCTCCGGATCGAATGTTTGCGCGGGGCTTTCCCACTCCTCGAAGCCGCGAAACGCCACCCCCACTGCGCCCAGCAATAGAATGCCGACCACGGCCCAGGGGACGATTTTTCGAATCGAAACTCTTGCAGTCATGCCGCCACGTGCGACGAGAAGGGGAAACTAGATCGAAGTATCGTTGAATTTTCCGTTGAGTGTCAACCGCGACTTGTCCCACGAAAGCAACTGCCATTCGGCGATGCTTGGGACAGTTTTGTGCGCGTTCCGGGCGCCCTCTATTTCCCACATAGCTCACCCCCTGTACTACGTGGAGGGCATTCCCAAGGGTTTGTTCTCATTTCCCAGAATACAGGCAAAGGGACCGATCGAATCGCTCGTTTCGTTACAATGCCGTTAGGGGAAGCTCTCGACTTGCAAAAGCCCAGCCAAGGTAGCGGCACTCATCCAGGCGGTTTCCAGCGTTTCGATGTAGTCCAAGTTGACCTGGGTGAGGGCCCTCTGGGCTTGCAATACGGGCGCCACGTCCATCTGGCCGACGTCGTAGGCGTTTCGCACTAACCTCTGGGTCCGCTCGGCGGTCGGCAGAATCTCCTCGCCGATGCGGAGCGAGCGATCGCGGGCTGTGCGATATGTGGCCAGCGTTTCGGCCGCTTGCCGCAGCAGGTCGTTCTGCAAGACGCCCACCGAGGCCACCGAATCGCGAATGTTGGCGTTGGCCGCGCGGATGTTGCCCTGGTTGAGATTCCACACCGGGATATTCATCTGCATGTTGATCCACAACTGCGCCCCGTTGCCGCCGTTGCTGCCAGAACTGGGGCCAAAAGCGATCGCCGGGCCCACGTAGGGATTCGGGTATGGTTCCACGCGCGCCCGCTGATAGAGGAACCGGTTCTGGGCAATTTGCAATTGCGCTTCGACCACCGCAGCATTGCGCGTGGCGATGAACTGCCGCATCGGTTCCTCGTCGAACTTCGGCAAATTGGCTGTTAAATCTCCCAGGGCGTCTTGAATCGGAAAGGCGGGAATCCCCATCGTGGCAGCCAGCGCCCGCCGGGCACCGGCCAGGATGGTGCGCGAGTTCTCTAGCGCGATCTGCGCTTGTTGCAACTCGGTGAGGAGCAGCAGCACGTCGGTCTCGGCAACTTGCCCGGCCTTCTCTCGTTGCTGCGCCGCGGAGTGAGATTTCGAGGCGATCTGCACCAATTGTTCGAGCACCGCGACGCGGCGTTCCTGCGCCAGCATATGATAAAACTGCTGTCGCACCGCGGTTAGTAGCTCGAACCGTTGCCGGATGTAACCCATCCGCGCTTGTTCGACGTCTTGCATCGCGGCCGCGCGATCTAGACGCAACTTTCCCTTGACCGGCACTTCCTGACAGAAGCCCGCGTTGTACTGGCTTTGGCCACCGGCAAAGACTTGCGGATTGTTGGTATCATAGCGCGGGTTGGGCGGAATGCCTGCCTGGATGGCGATGCCCATCTTGGAATCGATCTGCGCGCGCGCTCTTACCAGGATGGGATTGTTGCGTACGGCGAGCTCGCTGGCCTGATCCAACGTCAGCGAAGCGCCTTCTGGGGCGGCGATGCTCACTCCCTGGCCCGATTGCACTGGACGCGGCACGACCTCTTCGTATCCGCCGCCGGCTGGTGGGAGACTCTGCATGGCGACGCGCGTCGCACGGCTGGAAGTTGCTCGCTGCTGCGATTGCTGTGCTAGCAGAACGTGCTGCGTGCTGGCGACGACGCCAAGAACAACAGCAACCTTTTGCCACAGGCGAATCACAAGATGCGCTCCCAATGAACGTAGTGTCTCTGCACTAATCTCGGTCCCGCAAATTCAGCAATCGAGTCAAAACCGGCCTTTCGGTGCAGGGGTCCCAGACCTCCAGGCTTCTATGCATTTGCGAAATCTGGCGAACTGCTGAAGATTTGCGGCGATGGCACTCGCGTAAAACCCGGGCGTTTTCGGCCTGGAATCCGTGTGAGCAGTTGGTTACACTCCGCCACCTTTCCTTACCGGCGACAGTCGTGACGCCGTGAGACACTAATCCCTGTTTCCGTTGCCTAGCGCAGGTTCGTGCACCGGCCGCGTGCCGCGTGAACGTTTGCGCGCGACGTTCCCAGCGAGGGACCGTGGCGGCGCAAGGCCTGCCCGATTAGGAGACGCTATGCAGAAGCGACATGCGGTCATCGGCCTGCTGCTGCTGGCTTCAGCCGGTTCGTCCGTGCTGGCCGCGCCGCCGTGGAACAAGCTCGATCTGTTTCACCGGCTGGAGGCCGATCCGGACAAGTCGTACCCGCTCGCTGAGCGGAACGGACCCTGGATGATCATGGCCATGACGTTCTCGGGCCCGAACGCCGAGGAACAATCGCGGGAGCTTGTCTACGAGCTGCGCAGCCGCTTTAAGCTGGCGGCCTATACGAAAGAAATGCATTTCGACCACACGACAGATAAAAACGGCAAGCAGACCGGCGCCGCGGCGCGACGAGTACGCTATCGACTCAACGAGATGACCGAAATTGCCGTCCTCGTTGGCGATTTCCCCTCCATCGACGATAACGCAGCGCAGAAAACTTTGGACAAGATCAAGCTCATGCAGCCGGACTGCCTCGACTTGGAAAAACGCGCCAAGGAGGGCAAGCCAGACAGCCGCACGTTGGGTCAACTGCGGATGATTCAGCAGGCCGTGCTGCCGAACAGCAGCGCGCGCAAAGGACGCGGCCCGATGCGGCAGGCATTTATCACGACCAATCCGCTCTTGCCCGACGAGTATTTTGCTCCCAAGGGGATCGATCGGTTGGTGCTCGATATGAATCAACCGGTGAAATTCAGCCTGCTCGATTGCCCGGGAAAATATACCGTCAAGGTGGCCACCTTCACGGGGCGCGTCGTGATCGACCAGAAGCAAATCGAGGAGATCGAAAAGAAGGGCAAGCCCTTCGACAGCCAGTTGGCCCTAGCGGCTGAAAAAGCCCACAAGTTAACGATGGCGCTACGGCAAAAGAACTATCAGGCGTACGAATTCCACGATCGCTACGCCAGCATCGTCACCATCGGCAGCTTCAACTCGGTAGGCACGCCGCGCGCGGACGGTAAGATCGAAATCAATCCCGAGGCGCACGCCATCATGGAAACCTTCGGCGCCGATAAGAAAGTCGTGCCAGGCCAGGTCGCCGCGCAGCTGGGGAATCCAAAGCTCGAAGCGGGTATCCCGCTCGATATTCAACCGATGCTGGTCGAGGTGCCCAAGCGGTCGATCAGTGCTCAGTACGAGCGCCCCACATTGACCAGCCGCTTCTGACGCGACGTGCGACCGGTACAATGCGGGCTGCCGGCGCAGCGTCGCCGCTCCGACACGATACAGCGTGCGCCGTGGCACACTGCGACTTCGCGCCGTTGTATAACCTGTCGCTTCGAGAATGCCATGCGCTGGCCCCTTGTGCTAGGAACTCACAACCGAAAAAAAGGGCTCGAGTTGGCCGAGCTGGTCGCGCCGCTGGGAATCGAAGTGCGCACGCTGGCCGACTTTCCGCAGCCGTTGACCGTCGTTGAAGATGGCGACAGCTTCGCCGCGAACGCGCAGAAAAAAGCCACCCAGCAAGCGCGGCATCTGCACGCGTGGGTATTGGGCGAGGATAGCGGTCTAGTCGTCGACGCCTTGGGCGGAGCACCCGGAATCTATTCGGCGCGGTTCTCTGGACCCGACGCGACCGACGACAAGAATAACGTGCGCTTATTGGCCGACCTGGCCGATATTCCAGCGGCACGCCGCACGGCACACTACATCTGCCACGCAACGCTCGCCAATCCGGCGGGCCAGGTGATCGCCGAAGCCGAAGACACCTGCCAGGGTTTCATTCTGCTTGCGCCGCGTGGATCGGCGGGCTTCGGTTACGATCCCTTGTTCGAGATCGTCGAGTATCACCGTACGTTCGCCGAACTTGGTAACGCGGTGAAGGCTTGCCTCAGTCACCGGGCCAGAGCGTTGCGCAAGCTGCTGCCCAGCCTGCCAGCGCTGCTCGAAGCCTGAGCGGTCGTAGATCGTCAGGCTCCGTGCATTCTTGTGCGGTGGCAAAAAAAAGAGCGGACGATCCAGGCGCTACTGGACCGTCCGCCAATCGAGTTCGCCGCATGTCTGCAGCGAACTCGGCTAGCTCCCTTGAGGGGAGAAGTATTCTCAAACAGCTGATTAGCAGGTGCAGCAGCAGCAAGGCATGCCGCCGAAGCACACGCAGCACATGCAACCGGCCTTCATGCAGCTGCTTACGCAGTCGCAGCAGGCTTGCAGCATCTCGCAGCAGGCCTTATCGCCCGAGGTGCAGGTGACGCACACGCCGTCCTTGGTCATTTCGCATTTGCAATTGCACATGGCGAAATTGCACTGGCACATGACCATGCCATTCATCATGCAGCTGCAGCTGCACATGCCACTGGAAAGCATGCGGCAAATGTTCTGCAGCGTGCCGCACGACACTTCGTCATCGGTCGAGCAGGTCATCTTGATGCCGCCGCTGCACTTCTCCATCTTCATTTTGCACTGCGGCACCATCGCCATGCCGGGGGCCATGGCGGGCATTCCGGACATTGGCAACGAGCCACTCGTCATCCCAGGCATCGACATGGGACGGTCCACCATCATCATGGACATTGCAGACTCCTTTCAAAATAGAGGGGCCAGTCAAACTGCAAGGCGGTAAACCGCCTGCAGCTTGTACCGGCCGGCAACTCGACCGCGCTCCTCTGGATTGCCCAGTCAGATAACGCGACGTTCGTTGAGTGATACCTCCCGCAAGACGGGTCGGCTTTTCCGGCGATTGCTGTCAGAAATGTAGATAACCGGACAGATATACGCAAGTCTTTTTCCCAACACGGCTTAAACTGACAGCACCGGAATCAACTTTGTAAACAACGCCGATGGGGTAACGAGTATGGCCAGGTCAGCGTCGACTTGGGCTTCGCCACGGGGGGAACTCATGTCACCACGGGACTCTGCTCGATAAAAGACTTGGAACAGTCGTGCCCGAGAAGCGGAATCTGCCGGCCGTTCCGCCCCGCCACAGCACGCGAGTCTGCCGTGCTGTCCTTTCACGATCTCAAACCCCGCGGACGACCCATGACCACGACGCTTGCACCGGTCGACGTCCTGTCATTGATTGGCAATACGCCGCTCGTCGAATTGCACTCGTTCGATGTCGGGCCTTGCCAGCTGTTCGTCAAATTGGAAAGCCACAATCCTGGCGGATCGATCAAGGATCGCATCGGCCGGTCGATGATCGAAGCGGCCGAGCGAGACGGAAAGATCGGCCCCGGGTCGACACTCGTCGAGGCCACGGCCGGCAATACGGGGTTGGGCTTGGCCTTGGTGGCCGCGCGCAAGGGATACCGCCTGGTGCTGGTGATTCCCGATAAGATGAGCCGCGAGAAGGTCTTTCACCTGCGGGCCCTGGGGGCCGAGGTTGTCATGACTCGCAGCGACGTGGGCAGGGGCCATCCACAGTATTATCAGGACCTGGCCGAGCGCATTACACGCGAGACGCCGGGCGCCTTCTACATCAACCAATTCAATAATCCCGCCAATCCGCTGGCGCACGAAACGACGACGGGTCCCGAAATCTGGGAGCAATGCGGGCACGACCTTGATGCCGTCGTGTGCGGCGTCGGTTCAGGGGGCACGCTGACCGGCCTGAGCCGTTACTTTGCCGAACACGCACCCGACGTGGCCATGGTGCTTGCCGATCCGGCCGGCTCGGTGTTGGCCGAATTTCTGCAAACAGGCCGCATTGGCGAGGCCGGTTCCTGGGTGGTCGAAGGCATTGGCGAAGACTTCATCCCGCCGATCGCGGATCTGTCGCGCGTGCGACAAGCCTTTACGGTCAACGACGCGGAAAGCCTGCTGACGGCCCGCGAGCTATTGCGGCGCGAAGGCATCCTGGCCGGATCCTCGTCAGGAACACTGGTGGCCGCGGCATTGCGCTACTGCCGCGAGCAAAGTCAGCCGCGCCGCGTGGTGACCTTCGTGTGCGATTCGGGCAACAAGTATCTCTCCAAAATGTTCAACGACTTCTGGTTGGCGGACCACGGGTTCTCGAAGGCGCATCCCCTGGGGGACCTGCGCGACGTGATTTCGCGCCGTTTTGCCGACGGCGCCGTGGTCAGCGTCACGCCCGACGAGCCGCTGGCGATCGCCTATTCGCGCATGCGGATGTACGACATCTCGCAATTGCCCGTGATTGATCACAAGCAAATCGTCGGTCTGCTCGACGAATCCGACCTGCTGCTGGCCGCGTCAACCGATATCGAAGCATTCCGCCGGCCCTGTCGCGATTGCATGACCACGCGGCTGGAAACGGTCTCGCGGCAGGCGACTTTGCACGAGCTGCTGCCCATGCTGAACGCAGGCAAAGTCGTAATAGTGGCCGACGACAACGAATTTCACGGCTTGATCACGCGCGTCGACATGTTGAACTATCTGCGGCGCGAACGCCGCGCCGCGTAAACGCTTCGCACGAACGAAATTGAACCACGGAGACGCGGAGACACGGAGAAATGCAATGCAAAATGATGACTGCGAAATGATGAAGAACTGAGACGAACTGAAAGACGGCCGACCCTTGTTCATTCATCATTCATCATTTTGCATTCATCATTGCATTTCTCCGTGTCTCTGTGCCTCCGTGGTGAACCCTTAATCGCCTTAAAGTCAGGCGCATAAACAAGGAAATCGCGATGAGCACTGTGAGCGAGTTTTTCACGTCTGTGGCGTCCTGGCCGTCGTTAGTGCTACGCCGGGGCGACGCGCCGCATGCCGCGCTTATTGTGGACACCGAAACCTGCCGAGCGGCGTTCAATACACGCGCGATTCATGCCGGCCAGTCCCCCGATCCCACGACGGGCGCCGTGATGACACCGATCTATGCCACGAGCACCTATGCCCAGCAGTCGCCCGGAGTGCACAAAGGCTTTGACTACGGTCGCAGCCACAATCCCACACGGTTTGCCTTCGAGCGCTGCGTGGCCGATTTAGAAGATGGGACCCAGGCTTTTGCTTTCGCGTCCGGACTGGCGGCGATGGCCACGGTGTTGGAACTGCTGGACCACGGCTCGCACGTGCTGGTATGCGATGACATTTATGGCGGCTCGTTCCGGCTGTTCGAGCGCGTGCGACGACGCTCGGCCAATCTTGACTTCAGCTTTGTCGACGCGACGAAGCTGGACGATTTCCGCGCCGCGATCCGTCCGAACACCCGCATGATCTGGATCGAAACGCCATCGAATCCGCTGTTGAAGCTGGCGGATTTGGAAGCGATCGCGGCACTGGCGCGCAAGCATCGTATCCTGAGCGTGGCTGACAATACGTTCGCCACTCCGTATGTGCAGAGGCCTTTATCGCTGGGTTTCGACATCGTCGTGCATTCGGTGACAAAGTATCTCAACGGCCATTCCGACGTGATCGGCGGCACGGCCATCGTCGGAGAAAATCCGTCGCTGGCCGAACGGCTGGGCTTCCTGCAGAACGCCGTGGGAGCGATTGCCAGTCCGTTCGACAGCTTCCTGGCCCTGCGCGGACTGAAGACCTTGGCCTTGCGCATGGAACGACATTGCCACAACGCGCTAACGATTGCCCAGTGGTTGGCCAATCGGTCGGACGTCGTACGCATTCATTATCCAGGGTTGCCCAGCCATCCGCAGCATGCGCTGGCCAAGCGCCAGATGCGCGGCTTCGGCGGCATGATATCGGCCGTGCTCGAAGGGGGCGAACCGCGAGCCCGGCGATTCTTGGAACGCTGTCAGATATTCACGCTGGCCGAAAGCCTGGGAGGCGTGGAGAGCCTGATCGAACATCCGGCGCTGATGACGCACGCCACGATCCCGGCCGACAAACGCGCGGCGCTGGGCATCGACGACGGCCTGGTCCGCCTTTCGGTGGGGGTCGAAGACGTCAACGACCTGATCGGCGACCTGGAACAGGCCTTGGCTTAAGATGCGGGCGCATGGGCCGCTACTTGCGCTGAGCAGCGCGCTAGCATAGGCCTTCTGCAAACGCGTGGTGTGCTTCTAAAATCCTCGCGGACGTCCTTCGATCGAGCGACGCGCGACCGCGATGTGCTAGTGTTCTGACGCTGCGTACGCTGCGAGCGACTTTTCCGGACCTAAATGTATTCGACGCGTTTAAGCCACACCCCTCGGACGACCGATGTAATCGTACGTCCAACCTGTCAAAGGGTGGACGATTGAGGCTGGAGCCAGACGGCCCGGCAACCGGCTGCAACCCGGTCAAAGTGGGTTCGACTCCCACCGGCCTCTTTGAACACGTGCTGAACGATCGATGCTGACTGAACACGGGGGGCAGCGGGCAGGTGCGAACCAAATCGGCACGCTGAACCTAAGGCGCTTCGCACTCATCGTTCTTTCCTGCTAAATTCCCGGGCATGACCACACCGCTACGATTCGGCATCCTGGGTTGCGCGCGGATCGTCCGTCGCGCCATCGCCGCCGCTCTGCGGCAGTCGCCGCATGCCCAGCTTCAGGCGATTGCCAGCCGCGACGCCTCTCTGGCCCGAAGCTGGGCGGACGAATTTCAGATTCCCACGGTACACGCCACTTACGAGGCGTTGATCGCGGACCCGGCGATCGACGCCGTCTACATTCCGCTGCCCAACGAGTTGCACCGCCCCTGGGTGCTGGCCGCGGCTGCGGCGGGCAAGCACGTGCTGTGCGAAAAGCCGCTCGCGCTCGACGCGGCCGAGGCGCAAGCGATCGTCGACGGTTGTGCCCGGCATAAAGTCATCCTGATGGAAGCCTTTATGTGGCGCCATCAGGCCCGCGTGGCGCACGCCCGCACGATGCTGGCCGACGGCCTGCTGGGCGAGTTACGGCTGGTAAAGATGGACTTCTCGTTCGACATCGATCGGCAGGACTGGCGGCTCGACCCGCGCCGCGGCGGCGGGGCCATGTACGATCTGGGCTGCTACGGCATCAACGCGGCCAGGCTGTTCACGGGGGCCGAGCCGGTCGAAGTCGTGGCCCGCTCGCGCCCCTACTCGACGGGCGTCGATATGACCATGTCGATGCTGCTGCGCTTTCCGCAGGATACGATTGCGCTGTTGGATTGTAGCTTCGAGTGTTCCTCGTATCGCAACCGTATCGAGATCGTGGGGACCAAGGGAGCGCTCGAGTTCCCCGAAGGGGTCCTGCCCAAGCCGGAGTCGCAACTCATATTCCGACAGGGTGACAAAAGCGAGTTCATCGATTTCCCGACCAACAATCAGTACGTGGGCCAGCTCGAATGTTTCTGCGCGAGCGTCGCAGCGGGCCGGCTGTTGGATCCCGCCGAAAACGGTCTGGCTAATATGCGAGTTCTCGACGCGGCGCGCCAAGCTGCTGGCGCCATCCACGCGGCAGGGTAGAATACCCCAGTCGGCTGCGCCGCTGAATAGGCGCTTTCCCCAGTCGTTCCTCGGCGCTGGACTGAATACGACGCAACGCTTTGCAATTTGGGGTGCCCGCATGCACGACTATTTGCAAGTCGCCACCACGACAGAAACCAAAGATGCCGCCGCGCGCATTGCCACGGCGCTCGTTGAGCGGCGGCTGGCGGCTTGCGTACAGCTAACCGGCCCGATCACCAGCACCTATCGTTGGGAAGGCAAAATCCAATCGGCCGAAGAGTGGCTGTGCGTCGCCAAGACGCGCCGCGATTTATATGAGCTTGTCGAAGGGACGATCCGCGATCTTCATCCCTATAAGGTGCCCGAGATCGTGGCCACCGCCGTGGTGGCCGGCAGCCGAGCCTATCTGGACTGGCTCGACGGAGAATTGCTACCACAGGCCAGCGATCACGCGTAGGTTACCCTGGCGCGCAGACATCACAAGATGTACACCTTTCAAATTACGCTGCACGCCCGCCCGGCCGAAGCCCTGCCCGGTGGGTCGATCGAAATCAACGGCCAGCGCTATTCCACTTTGGACGTGCCGGCGCAAGTGCAGGGTACGGGTTTTTCCGTCAGCTTCGAGGAAACTAGCGTGGCACTCGCTCAGCTGCCGCGGATGTTTATCGAGCCGGATGGTTCGTTTGTGTGGGTCTCGCCAGCGGGCGAGAGAGCCTGGCAGGTCGACGGTGTGCTTTACGATCGCGACGAGCGGTTGCAGTTCATCGATCTGAAGGGAACCTGTCCGGCGGCCGCGTTCGATCAAGTACTGTCGGCCGTGGACTGGCCGACAACGGCCGTGATGCTGCAATTGACGCGCGAGGCCGTATTCGTCGACGAAGCGACGTTTCGTTCGCTGGCCGTCGCATAGGGTTTGTGATGGTCTTCGCCGCCGGGCGGCCCACTACCACAGCGTCATCGATTCCTCGAACAGCCGCACCAGATCGGCCTCGCTGGCCGGGCGCGGCGAGAGCTTGGTCACGCGATGTTGCATGATTGCTCCCTTGGCCAGCGCCGGGGCGTCGGCCAATTGAAAGCCAAGCGCACTCAAACCGTTGGGCAAGTCCAGGTCGCGCATCAGGGCGACCAATCGCGCGGCCAGCACCTCACCCGCGTCGGCAAACGTCGCGCGCGACACATCCACGCCCAGCACGTGCGCCGCATGCAAATGACGTTCGGGCGAGGCCGGTCCGGTAAAGCGAAATACGGCCGGCGCCGTCAGAACGACCGAAATGCCATGTGGCACGAGCGGATGATCTTCCGGGTAACCGGGCGGATGGTAGCTGCGCACCATGCCGCTAACGGGATACGACATGCCGTGGCAGAGGTGTACGCCGGCGTTGCCAAAACCCATCCCGGCATAACTGCTGGCCAATAGCATGTTCCAGCGGGCATCGTCGTCGTCCGGATGGGCGCATGCCTGCGGCAAGTATCGCGCCGTCAACTCCAAGGCACGCAGCGACCAGATATCGCTGACCGGGTTGGCGCCCTGATAGGCTGGCCGCAGGTTGGGACGCTGGGGATGCGGCCGCGTATCGAAGGGAATGGCTGTGTAGCTTTCGAGCGCGTGGCACAATACGTCTAAACCCGATGAGGCCGCCACCAACGGCGGCTGCGTGCGCGTGTTGTCCGGGTCGACAATGCCCAGCGTGGGCTTCAATCGCCGATCGGCGATGCCGGTTTTAGCGTGCGTCGCCAGCAGATCGAAAATTGCTACGCCGGTCGTCTCGCTGCCGGTGCCGGCCGTCGTGGGGACCGCGATCAGCGGCTTGAGCGGCCCCGGAATCGGTCGCGCGCGGCCGATCGGCGCATTGACGTACGTGAGCAGTTCTGCCGGGTAAGACGAGTAAAGGTTAGCCGCCTTGGCCGTATCAATGGTCGAGCCGCCGCCGACGGCGACAAACGCATCGAAGTCTCCGGCCGTGGCGATCGCAATGGCCTCTTGGAATGATGCATCGGTCGGTTCGACGCGCACGCGATTGAACAGCTCGTATTGAACGCGCGCGCGCTCCAGAGATTTACAAACCGTATGCACTGGCGGCAGCTTCGCCATCCGTGCATCGGTCAACAGCAGCACGCGGCGAGCCCCCAAATCGGCCAAATCCATGCCGATCTCGGCCGTGGCTCCTGCGCCAAAACGCAGGTTGCTGGTGGCCATCTCGAAGACTGAATCATGATCGTGAAAGGTGTCAGCCACGCCGTGAAGGCTCCTCAAGTAACTTGGAATGCGGTCGATCTCGTTGCGTCAAGTCGTTCGCGCAATTCAGGCAAATGCGCATGGCCCGCTTCGGGCACGAGCGGATCTGGCGATATCTCTTACTCGGGCTGCACGCCAAAGTGCTCAAGCTTTTTACGCAAGGTGGCCCGGTGCAGGCCTAGGCTACGGGCCGCCGAGACGCGCTGGCCGTGGTGGGTGCGGAGCGCGACTTCCAACAGCGGCGGTTCGACCAGATCGAGCAGACGCTCGTACAAATCCTCGGCCCCGGACGAATCGCGAAACTGATTCTCGGCCCAGCGGCGCACCAGCCCGGCGATATCGCCCCCTTCGCTGCGTTCGCCGGCGAACATGACCGGCGCCGGCAAATGCTCGGGCCCGATCGCGCCTCCACGGGCGACAATCACGGCGTGTTCGACGGCATTGCGGAGCTCGCGGACGTTGCCCGGCCAAGAGCGGCGACACAGCTCGTGCATGGCGGCCGTGGTGAGCCGCGCGGTGGCCCCGACGGGCAGGGCGCCCGCCAGGAAACGCTCAGCCAATTGCGGAATGTCTTCGACGCGTTCGCGCAGCGGCGGCAACGCAATCTCGAAGACGGCCAGGCGGAAATACAAATCCTCGCGGAACGCGCCGCTGCGTATCTCATTCCGCAGGTCGCGGTTCGTGGCGGCAATCACGCGAAAGGCACTACTGCGCGGCTGCGTCTCGCCGACGGGCGTCACTTCGTGCTGCTCGAGCACGCGCAACAGCTTCACCTGCACGCTGGCCGGAATATCGCCGGCTTCGTCGAAGAACACCGTACCTCCGTCGGCCAGTTCCAACAACCCTTGCCGGGCGGCCGCCGCGCCGGTGAAGGCGCCGCGGGCATGGCCGAACAATTCGCTTTCCACCAGCGAAGGGCTGAGGGCTGCCAGATTGACCGGCACCATCGGCGTCGCGGTGCGCGTCGAGTGGCGATGGATCGCGCGGGCCACCAATTCCTTGCCGGTGCCACTTTCGCCCGTGATCAGCACCGAGGCATCGGTCGGTGCCACCAGCGCGATGCGTTTGAACACTTCTTGCATGGCGGCGCTGCGACCCAAGAGTTCGTCGTCCGCGCCGGGGCCAACCGTCGCGGCGGTACGTGCCATTTCCGCCGGACGCGATAGAGCGCGGGCCACGACAGTTGCCGCCTGGTCGAGATCGAACGGCTTTACGATATAGTCGAAGGCGCCGTTCGACAGTGCCGCGACGGCCGTCGTCAGATTGCCGAAGGCTGTCATGATGATGATCGGTGTCTGCGGACTGAGTCGCTGCAAGCGCCCCAGCGCTTCCAGACCGTCCATGCCGGGCAGGCGAATGTCGAGCATCACGACGTCTGGCAGCTCTTGGGCAACATTTTCAAACGCGTCTTCGGCCGAGGAGGCCACGGTAACGCGATGACCACTTTCGGTCATCAGCCGCCGCAGGGCCCAGCAGATGCTTTCTTCGTCGTCGACAATCAGTACATGACTCATGGTTTGCACGTCCGCTTGATGACTAGTTGCCAACTTCTCAATTTGCTAGCGCGGCGAAGGAAGGCCAATCGCCGCCTCTTCTGCCACGGCGCTTTCGGTGCCATGAACCTCGTTGCCGGCAGGCAGCAAAAGTTCGATGCACGTCCTATCCGCGACACGGCTGTATAGCAGTCGCCCGCCATGCCCCTCGGCTACTTGCCGGGCCACGGCCAGTCCCAGGCCGACCCCTTCGGGCTTGGTGGTCTGAAACGCTTCGCCCAGGCGCTGGGCAATTTCCGCTTCCAGGCCTGGCCCATTATCCCACACGCGTAGTTGCACATGCGGCCCATCCTTGCCGATTTCGACGCGGACTTGTCCCTCCTTGCTCACGGCCTCGAGCGCGTTGAGCATCAAGTTCATCAGTGCCTGGCGTAGTTGATCTCGATCTGCATCGAGCGCCACTGGCTCCGCCGGCATGTCGGTCGTCAGCTCGACACGGCGATGACGCGCGGTGGGCGCGAGCAAAGACAATAATTCGTCGATCACTTCGCGCACGTCGAAGCACGTTCGGCGGGGCCGCTCGGGCTGGCCGGCCGCCAGAAATCGCTTCAGATGCTCTTCGATCAAGCTCAATTGCCGCAGCGCGACGTCCAAGCTTTCTTGATCCGAGGAATGGCAATGCCGACGATGCATCTGCACGGCCATCAGGGCGCCGGTGACGTCGTTACGTAAATGGTGCGCCAGACCGCCGCTGAGCCGTCCCAGCACCGATAGGCGTTCGGCACGCACAATCGCGCGACGCAGCTCGTCGAGTTGTCTCGCCAGTTCGTTGACGCTGGTGGCGACGTCGCGCACTTCGTCATTGCGCGCTGGCACCGCCAGCGGTTGAAAATCTCCCTCGGCCAGGCGGCCAAGCTGCGTTCGCACCTTGTCCAGCGGCTGGCTGAGCTTGCGGGCGATCCATGTCGCCAGGCCCACGCACAGCACCAGGGCCACCGCTCCGACGGCCAACGGCGGTAGCGACGCCTGACGTCGCGCATCGCGCAGCACGCGCGCCGGATAAAGAATGTGCAACAGGCCGGGCTCGTTGCCGGTGCCGCGGCGGTCGGCATGCACAGCGACGTGGAAGAATTGCTCGTCGCCCAACGTTATCACCGGGCCCAGTCGCAGATCCTGCCACCGTTGGGTTACCAGATCGGTCGTGGGCAGGTTTTCGCCTGTCAGGCCACTGGTTACCAGGGGATGTCCGGCGGCGTCCGCCAACAAAAAGTCGGCCCCCGACAGCCCGTGCATTTGCTCGAGCACATTTTGCGTCAGCGGAAATGTTGACGTCAACAATGTGCGGGCCACACCACGCAATTGCTCCTCGATCTGACGTTGCGAACGGGCGGCTGCCCACCAGGCGTTGAGCAGGCTGACGCTGACCACGGCCGCCAACATCATGCCCGCGAACGGAATCAGGATTTGATAGCGGATAGGCCAGCGCATGCCGTGTGCTGTCAGAGAGGGAAAAGCTTGATTCTCTCTGGTCATGATAGGGCTGGGCGCACGGCAATTCAATCGAACGATCGCATCCGTGTCCGACGCCCGGCCATGCCTGGCTGGGTTGTTTCCTGCGGTTGCGCCTGGTTATTCTCGAGGCACCCAATGCGTTCTTCGCTAGCGCCGCGCCGTGAGCGCCTCGAACCGGTAGCGGAGGCGAGACATCTCGTCGCGCAGCTGGTCGTTTTCCCAGGCCAGGTCGTCGAGCGGCGAATCGGTGGCGGCAGCCGCTTCGGCCCGGGCCAGCGACAGCTTCTCTAATTCGACCAGCATCCGCAGGCGCGACAGCTCGATATCGCTAATGGCGTTGGCGGCTACCTTGACCTGCTGGGCTGTCTTCCAGACTTGTTCGGCAGTGCGGACCGCTTCGCGGGCGCGGACGACGTTCATGGCGCCGCGGCTAGTGTTGCCAGCCTTGGCCAGGCGCAAATTGTCTTCGGCCGCGCGCACCAATCCTTCCACGCGATCGAGTTGGCTGTTCGAGATCGAGCCGCGCACCCGGCTCTGCAAATCTGTCATCTTCTGATAATCGAGTTGCACCACCTTGAGCGACATTTCGGCATAAGCCACAGCCAGTTCGTGAGGATCCGTGGGGATATCGCGCGCAGGCGCCGGGGCGTCCGCGATGGAAACCGTCGACGGTCTGCCTGCCGGCGCGCGACCGGCCCCCTTGGTCTCGTCGGTTGCCGACCCGACCGTCGCCGCGTAGCCGACCACTGCGCCGATACCGAGGGCGCAAGCAATACCTTTCATCACAACCCCCTCCGCTAAAGAATCCCCAGAAGTGAATTGGTGGCGTGTGCGCGCCGCCACATACGTGCCCACCGCGCGGTATACCACCGCGTACGTAGAAATGTTCCTAACTGTATCGATTGTGGCGCGCCGTAGCGAAAAAGGGAATCGCGGAGTTGCGAATTGCGATCCTTTGTCTAAGCCAGCCTGACCGACCTCCTAACTTAGGACCCTAGCGGATGCTAGTGGTTAGGCATCCTCACGGTAAAATGCCCCGTTGCCGAGCATCCAAATCATTTACGGGAGCCAGTTCCATGCGTACCAAGGCAGCGATCGCGACCTTAATGGTGTCGTTGACTGCTAACATGGCTTTCGCCGAAATGCTCAATAAGGTTCTCAGTGTGGGTAGTTCCGCGCCGCAGTGGTCGCGAATTGAGGGGACTGACGGTAAGCAGCACAATCTGAGCGACTACAAGGATGCCAAGGCGATTGTCATCGTCTTTACGTGCAATCATTGTCCCGTCGCGGCGAGCTACGAAGATCGGTTGATCGCGATACAAAAGGAATACCAGGAGCGGGGCGTGCAGCTTGTCAGCGTCTGCGTCAGTTTGGGACCGGAAGACGACCTCGCGGCAATGAAATCGAGGGCCGAAGGAAAAGTATTCAACTTTCCCTATCTATCGGATCCTTCGCAAGCAATGGGCAGGATCTATGGAGCACGGACAACGCCTGAGGTCTTTGTGCTCGACGCGAATCGTAAAGTCGCCTACATGGGGAAAATCGACGACAATTGGATGTCCGCTGACGAGGTTAGGAAGCCGTACCTGCGCGATGCCCTCGACGCGGTACTTGGGGGACGTACGCCAGCGATCCCAGAGACAAAGGCTGTCGGATGCGGCATTGAGTACCAGTAGCAGCGGCGCCCGCCGTACCTATAGCCTACGGCACCAGCACGACTATTTCTCGGCAAAGGCCGCGTCGAAGGCAACGCGGCTGGGCGGGAAATCGAGCCGCTTGACGAACTCGGCCGCCTCGCGGGCACCGGCCTCGCGGTCCATGCCCACGTCTTCCCATTCAACCGACAAGGGCCCGTCGTAGCCGACAACGTTGAGAGCGCGGATGATCTCTTCGAAGTTGACGCCACCGCGCCCCGGCGAGCGAAAATCCCAGCCGCGCCGCGGGTCGCCAAAGTTCAGGTGGCTGGCCAGGATGCCCGATCGCCCGTTCAGCGTCACTACCGCATCCTTGATGTGGACGTGATAGATGCGATCCGGATAGGCCCTAATGAACTCTACCGGATCGACTCCCTGCCAGAGCAGATGGCTGGGATCGAAATTGAAACCGAACTCATCACGCCGCTCGATCGCCTCCAAGGCTCGTTCGGCCGTATAGAGATCGAAGGCGATCTCGGTCGGATGAACTTCCAGCGCAAAGCGCACGCCGCAATCGGCAAACACGTCGAGGATCGGATTGAAGCGCTCGGCAAACAGCGCGTAGCCCGCGTCGATCATCTCGGGCGAAACGGGCGGAAAGGAATACAGAAGCGGCCAAATGCTGGAGCCGGTGAAACCATTCACGACGTCAACGCCCAGTTTCTGCGCGGCGCGGGCTGTCTGCTTCAGCTCCTCGGCGGCGCGGGCATTGACGCCGGCCGGCTTGCCGTCTCCCCAGACGTGTGGTGGCAGGATGGCCTTATGCCGCTCGTCGATCACATCCAGCACGGCCTGGCCGACCAGATGGGTGCTGATAGCATGCACGGTCAGGTCGTAGCGTTCCAGCAGGTCGCGGCGCCCGGCGCAGTACCCCGGATCGGAGAGCGCCTTGTCGACCTCGAAATGGTCTCCCCAGCAGGCTAGTTCGAGCCCCTGGTAGCCGAACTCACTGGCCTGGCGTGCCAGGTCCTCCAGCGGCAGATCGGCCCACTGTCCGGTGAACAACGTTACTGGTCTGGCCATGCACGTACCTCCTGCGTCGCCTGACATTTCCTTCCCCCCGAGGCAACCATATTACTTATCGCCGCGGCGGGGTCCTGAATATCGGCCGTTGATTGTCGCAGAATGGGGCAAGATGGCAATCCTGCGTGGACGATGAGACGGCCGCGACTGACTTTGACCCACATTGCCCATCCCGTTAGAGTTGAGGACTGGCGGCGCTGGCATGTGGCCGGTGTGAAACCAGGGCGATGGCGTGCGGGTATATGTGCGCGCACCTGCTGAGGTGTGCCTGTTTCAATAATCGACAAGGGTGATATCCATGAAGCGTCTGGCCGCATGTTTGCTCGTCGTGGCACTGGCCACTCCGCTGGTTCGGGCCGAAGACCACGCCCCTCTTGGCCGGATGGTCGAGAACTTCAAGTTGCAAGACTATCGCGGCGCCGAGCACGCGCTGCACGACATCGCGGGCAAGCAAGCCACCGTGATTGCGTTTTTGGGGACCGAATGCCCGCTAGCCAAGTGGTACGGCCCTCGGCTGGCGGAATTGGCCGACAAGTACGCGGCACAAGGTGTGACATTCATTGGCATCGATTCCAACCGCCAGGATTCGCTCAGCGAGATCTCGGCCTACGCCCGCACAAGCGGTATCAAGTTTCCGCTGCTGAAGGACACGGGCAATACCGTGGCCGACGCCATCGGAGCAACGCGCACGCCCGAGGTGTTCCTGATCGACAAGGATCAAGTAGTGCGCTACTCGGGGCGCATCGACGATCGCTCGGGCATCGGCTTTGTGCGTGACAAGGCCACGCACGACTATTTGGTCGCCGCGCTCGACGCGTTGTTGGCGGGCAAGGCCATCGCGACGTCGCATGTCGATACCGTGGGTTGCCTCATCGGTCGCCAGCGCGAGGTATCGGGTGACGGCAGCGTCACCTACTCGAACCAGATCGCGCGGATCTTTCAGGAACATTGCGTCAGCTGCCATCGGCAGGGCGAGATCGGTCCCTTTGCGATGACCGACTACAGCGAGGTTGCCGGCTGGGCCGACATGATTGCCGAAGTGGTGCGCGAGCGGCGGATGCCTCCTTGGCACGCCAATCCCGAATTCGGGCACTTCCGCAACGACATCAGCCTGTCGACGGAAGAAAAAGACGCCATTCTCAAGTGGGTCGCCGCGGGCGCTCCGGAAGGAAACCCGACCGACTTGCCGAAGCCGCGCCAGTTTGTCGAGGGGTGGACGCTGCCGCAGGCGCCCGACCTGGTGGTCAACATACAGGATGAAGCCTACAAGGTGCCGGCCGATGGTGTCGTGGAATATCAATACTTTGTCGTCGATCCCGGCTTCACCGAAGACAAATGGGTAAAGGCCAGCCAGATCCTGCCCGGCAGCGCGCAGGTCGTGCACCACGTGCTGTGCTTCGTACAGGCGCCCGGCAAAGACCGCGGCAATATTGACGAGAACGGGCTGGGTTTTTTAGCGGCCTATGTGCCGGGCTACCGCGCGACGCCATTCCCCGCTGGCATGGCGAAGCATGTTCCGGCTGGGTCGAAACTGGTGTTTCAAATGCACTACACGCCCGTGGGTAAAGAGCATGCCGATCTATCAAAGATCGGTTTTGTCTTCGCCAAGCCGGAAGAGTTGACGCACATGGTGCAGACTGTGTCGACCGGCAACCGCGGGATTAACATTCCTCCGCATGCCGAGGATTACAGCCGCGAGGCGTTGATGGCGCCCTACAAACACGATTTGACGGTTCTATCGTACTCGCCGCACATGCATGTCCGCGGCAAGGCGTTTTCGTACGAGGCCATCTATCCGGACGGTAAGCGCGAAATGCTGCTGGACATCCCGCGTTACGATTTCAATTGGCAAACCACCTACGAGTTGACCGAAGCCAAGACTCTGCCCCCAGGCACGCGTGTGCACTGTGTGGCCCATTGGGACAACTCGGAGAACAACCTGGCAAATCCTGATCCCTCGGCCACGGTGAATTGGGGCGACCAGACGTTCGAGGAAATGATGATCGGATTCTTCGACGTAGCCGTGCCCATCGATCGCGAGAAGCTACTGGCCGACGGAACGGTTCCCAGGCTGGAGCCGGCCGCGACCATCGAAGAGCGGGCCAAGGAGCTAATTAGCCAGCTCGACGGCAACAATGATGGAAAACTAACCAAGGATGAAGTGCCCGAACGCTTCCGGCTGATGTTCGGCTTTCTCGACGGCAATAAAGATGGATTCGTCGACGCTGACGAGGCGCTGGTCTTTATCAAGGCCAGTGGCGGACGGCGTTTTGAGGGGGGTGGTGGTCGCGGCGGACGTCGGCAGCGCAACGAAGAGAAGAAGCCCGCGGCAGAGTCCGAAGCGCCAGCGGGCACGTGATAGTACGTCAGGTAGCCACGAGGTAATCGTCCTCTGGCTATTTGACGGCGGCGTTGCGCTGCCAGATAATTGCCGTTATGGCAGGGCAAAAGGCAGGACAAAAGGTTCTGAGGACGGTGGCTGTTCTCAGTTCCCTGGTGCTGGTGGGCGGCTACGTTTACGAGCGCGCCGGGGGTGGGTTGTTTTCAAGTGCGCGTGAATCAGGTCGCGATCTGCTGCCAGGTTCGAAAGTCAAGACGCACATTATCCCGCCAACGGCGGTATTTAGTGATAGTGAATCCGCGCCCCTTGTGTCCGAGGCGAATGTAGCGGCCGACCAGCCGCACAACCCGTCATCCGGGCCGCGAACACTTCTGCCCGGGTCGAAGTTGCCGGGTGTCGTGTTCAGTGAAACAAAGGTCGACTTCGCCAGTCCGATTGTGCCGAAAGGGGCGCCACTTGATCCCTTCTCGGAGCCACCGCCTGACGTTATTCCGTCAATAGTGCCGGCAGCGCAGCAGACTCGTGCCAAGCGGCCGAGATCGTTGCGCGCGAAATCGCCTCGGAACGCGCCAAAAGACCCGTTTGCGGTACATGAGCGCGTCATGCTGCCAGGATCAAAATCAGTACGCTTGATTTTCAAAGAAGAGTTACTCGAACGTAAGGACTCGCCTGTTGAACAGGACAACCCAGTCGACCCCTTTGGGGATGACGTGGGTACGGCGGCGCCAGAGGCAGTCAGCGGTGATGATCCCTTTAGCGTGGAACCGGACGCAGTTGTGCCCGACACGCCGCCGAGCGATGATCCCTTTAATCCTTCGGCCCAGCCATGAGCGTGCCGGCGCTGCTCTATTCTTGCGGCCTGAGCTTCTTGTTTCTGTGTCTGATTTTCCGTCCGCTGGAATGGGCGTTTCCGGCCAGGCCTGCGCAGCGTTTCTTTCGTCCCGCCTGGTTTACCGACCTGTGTTTCTTCCTCGGGCAGTACCTGTTGTGGGGCGGGCTCGTGTTCTGGCTATTGAGCCGTGCGGGCGATTGGCTCGACGGCGTCGTGCCTGCGCATTTTCGCGACTCGGTTGCGGGGCAGCCCTGGTGGCTGCAAGCAATCGAAGTGGTTCTGCTCAGCGATCTGTGCGTCTATTGGGGACATCGGTTGCAGCACAACGTCGGCTTTCTGTGGCGCTTTCATTCGATCCATCATAGTGCCCAGCATCTCGATTGGCTGGCCGCTCATCGCGAGCATCCGGTCGACACGGTCTACACGCTGGGGCTGATCAATCTGCCGGCCTTCGTGTTGGGCTTTCCGCTCGAGACCTTGGCCGGGCTAATTGCGTTTCGTGGTATTTGGGCGATTTACATTCACTCGAACGTGCGATTGCCGCTGGGGCCTTTGCGCGTGCTCTTGGGCGCGCCGGAGCTGCACCATTGGCATCACGATCGCGATCGCAATGCCGGCAATTACGCCAACATCTCGCCATTGATGGACGTGATCTTCGGCACCTACCGCTGTCCCGATCACGAGCCCGAGCGATTCGGCATTCGCGAGGAGATTTCTGGCAGCTATGTCGGTCAGATGTTGCACCCATTCCTGCCGCGTCGCCGCGCGCGGCAAGTCGTCGATCGATCGCTGGTCGTCGTAGCGGCCAGCGTCGAGGCGCCGTCGAGTCAGGTGCTTAGCGCACCGACAGTCAACACGCGAACCACGGCCCCAGAGGCCGATCGAGTGCATGTCCCTGTCGCCTGAACGATTTGCTGTGGCGCGCAAGGCGAGGGCGCGCGGTGATGGCGCGGGACGGCCTCGACGATCCTCAGCCCTTAGCCAGGATCTCTTCCAGCAACTTGGCCACCAACGACGGATTGTCCGTCTTGACCAAATGGTCGATGCGCGTCGTCGGGATCTTCAACTTTTCCAAAGTCGCCACGACCTTGGTCCACTGCTTCTGGCGGGCTTTGCCGTCGGCCAGATACAGCTCGGTGATCTGCTCTCCCAGACGCTGCGTCAGAATCGCATCCTGATTCTGGTAGAAGTTCTTGATGATGTTCTGCTGATATTTAGTGCGTTCCACCATCGGCTGTTCGTCCTCAAGAACTTCGGGTTGGGTCGAGGCAGTATTAAAAGGCACTCCCGCACGGGAGCGCCAAGAGACACTGTTAAGCTGTGCGTCTAAGTCGAACTTTACTGAGAAGTCTATCCCCCGGCTCGCTGGCAAAGCAATCGGCTTTTTCTGGTGGGGGACTTAACCCGGGCTGGGCCGCGCGGTGCAGACTCACAGGCACCGTGAACCGGCGCGGACAGTTTGGTGTCCCTGCCGGTCGGCGGTTGGTATATTTCATGTTCCTGCCGGCGTGCCGTCCAGGCAAACCCTACCGTTTCCCCGCACAATCGGATCCCAGCGGATGTCAACTTCCTCGTCTCGCACGTTAACCGCCCCGGCCGACGCTTTTCCCACCCTCCGCAGCGAGATTGCCGGCCTGCCGGTGGGCGATCTGGCGGCGAAGTTCGGCACGCCGCTGTACGCCTACGACGCCGCCAAGATCTGCGAGCGGATCGAAGACCTGCGCGTCTTCGACACGATCCGCTACGCACAGAAGGCAAACTCGAATCTCGCCATTCTCGATTTGGTACGTCGTCAAGGCGTGCTAGTCGATGCGGTGAGCGCCGGCGAGGTGCAGCGCGCGCAGGCCGCGGGCTATGCGACCCACGGCGATCCCCCGCCGATCGTCTACACCGCCGATATCTTCGATCGCGAAGCGCTCGACCTGGTCACGGGCCTCGGGCTGCACGTGAATTGCGGCTCGCCCGACATGATCGATCAATTGGGCGAGCGTGCGCCGGGCAGCGCGATCACGTTGCGCGTAAATCCGGGGTTCGGCCACGGCCACAGCCGCAAGACAAACACCGGCGGCGAGCAGTCGAAGCACGGTATCTGGCACGAGCAGCTCGACGATTGTCTGCGCCGCGCCGATCACCACGGTTTGCAAATCACGGGCCTGCATTTGCACATTGGCTCGGGCACCGATTTGGAGCATCTATCCCAAGTTTGCGAGGCGATGGAAAAGCTGGCCCTGACGGCCGGACGATCGATCAATTCGATCAGCGCCGGTGGCGGCTTGCCGGTGCCGTATCGGTCGGGCGAATCGTACGTCGACGTCGACGTCTATTTTCAATTATGGGACGCGACGCGCAAGCGACTGGAAACGGCCTTTGGCCATCCAGTGCATCTGGAAATCGAGCCGGGCCGATACCTGGTCGCCGAGAGCGGCTACCTGGTCTCCGAGATTCGCGCCATCAAGCGGATGGGGGCCAACACGTTCTATTTGCTCGACGCGGGCTTCAACAATCTGGCCCGGCCAATCTTGTACGGGTCGTACCATCCGATGGCGGTGGTGCCGCGCGGCGAGCATTCCGGCACGCGCCCCACGGTCGAAGTGATCGTCGGTGGTCCGCTGTGCGAGTCGGGGGACATCTTCACGCAGACCGAAGGGGGCTTTGTCGCCACCCGCAGTTTGCCGGCCGCGCAAGTGGGAGACCTGGTCGTTATCGAGAATGCCGGCGCGTACGGCGCCGTGATGGGCTCGAATTACAACTCGAAGCCGATCGCCGCCGAAGTCCTTATCCGCTCGGGACAAGCCCACCTAGTCCGCGAGCGTCAATCGTTCGCAGACCTGGTCCGCGGTGAATCGATCCCACCGGCCGAATAGGCGAGACGTCCCCGGGTGCAAATCCCACGGCGCTGGGGGCCCTCTGCCGATAATAGATCTGCCGCGACCAGTGCCGGAAATCTCGCCCTTTGGGGAGGCCGGATCACCTCGCGTTGACCCATCTTCGCCGGCGACCTAGAATCGAGTGTTCGCTCGTAATTCTTTGATTCGTTTGGATTTAGCGTTACGGAGTGCGGCATGGCCGCGAGCCCGCCCTTGGCCCGATCGCGCGTGCGCCGGCCTCCGCTGTGGCTGCGGCTCAGTATGCCCTCGTGGCTGGTCTCTCTCCTCCTTCATGCCACGCTGCTGGTGGTCTTGGCAGTAACGGTGCAGGTGCGCCCGCGTGGCTTGCCTGGCGGCTTCGGGCGCGAGGGGTTGTCACTTTTCGAATCCAGCGGCGCAGGGGAGGGCTCGGGCGAGTATTTCGACGACGAACCGTCGGGCGGCGGTCCAGGAGCGATGGTTAACGTTTCCTCCGCGGCCGAAGCATCCTGGGGAAATGGTTCTGACCAAGGTGCCGGCGGCGCACTGTTCGATGACGCGCCCCCAGTCGATGCCCTGGCAGCACTACCCAAGACGGCAGGCGGCGGAGGAATGGGTTCGGTCGGAGAGGGCATCGCCGGAGCCACGGGCGCCGGCGGCTTTACCTCGGGCTCTGGTTCAGGTTCGGGCTCTGGGGGAAAAGGACGTGGCGGACCTGCTGGCGGTCGCGCGCGAACGAAGCTCTATGGCATCGAGGCCGATGGCTACAAGTTTATCTACGTCTTCGATCGCTCGGGCAGCATGGGGGGCTCGGGACAGAACACGCCGCTAAGTTCGGCGAAGGCCAACCTGCTGGCTAGCCTGGAAAGTCTGGGAGACACGCACCAGTTCCAGATTATTTTCTACAACGAAAAGCCCACCATGTTCGCGCTGGCCGGCCATCCCGACCGATTGGTGTTTGGCAACGAGGCGAATCGGGCGACCGCGCGGCAGTTTGTCCGCAATATCGTGGCCGATGGCGGCACGCGGCACGAAGAGGCGCTGTGGATGGCGCTCAACATGCAACCGGATGTGATCTTCTTTCTCACCGACGCCGACCAGCCTGAGCTGTCGCCCTCGCAAATGGAGAGGATCCAACGTGCTAACAATGGACGGTGCTCGATCAACACGATCGAGTTTGGATTGGGCCCGCCGATCCATAGCGATAACTTCCTGGTGCGATTGGCGCGGGAAAACAACGGCAAGTACACGTACGTCGATGTCTCCAAAAATGCGCTCAATCCGTAGCACGACTGGTTGCCTCTGGCGCGCGACCGCTGGCACTCGTAGCCGACTGGCGCCTGGGCATCGCCTGGGGACGGCGCCATTGGGGAAGTGGTTCCTGGCGGCCCTGACGTTTATTGCCTGGTCGGCCCGCAATGTGGCGGCCGATGACGCGGTGTATCTGGCCGCCGGGGGAAATTCGCAAGCACGGGCGAAAATCCCGGGCCAGATTCTGGATTACAACGGCCGGGAGCTGGTGTTGAAAACTCCTGGCGGCGAAAAGCGCTATCCCACTGACCAGGTCGTCGATGTCGATACCGAGTGGACCCCCGTGCATCTGGCGGCGGACGAGCTGTTCGACAGGCGCGAGTATGCCGCGGCGCTCTCCAAGTACGAAGAGTCCATGCGCGGCGAGTCGCGCCGCTGGGTGCAGCGCCGCATCGTCGCCCAAATGATTTGGTGCCTGCGGAACGTCGACCAATATCGGCGCGCCGCGGACCTCTTTTTAGCGCTCGCCAAAGATGACCCGGCAATGTTGTACTTCGCCTGTATTCCGCTGCGCTGGTTGCCGGGCCAGCCGACGGCCGAGCTCGATAAGAAAAGCCGCGAATGGCTGGCGAGCGACCTGCCACCGGCCACGCTGATTGGTGCCAGCCATTTACTGTCGACGGGCGACCGCGCGGCGATCGTCGCCCGTCTGGAAAAGCTGGCCGACAGCAAGAATGCCCGCGTAGCGGCGCTGGCCCGGGCCTTGATGTGGAGCGCCACGTTTACTTCGGCCACGTCCAAGCAACTACAACAATGGAGCCGCGACATCGAGAAATTTCCCGATGCCGTGCGGGCGGGCCCCTACTTTGTATTGGGGCGGGCACTGCTGCAACACCAGCAGCCTGAGGATGCGGCGCTCAACCTGCTGCACGTGCCGCTGCTGTATGCCGACGATCGGACGCTGGCCGCGACCGCGCTGTGCGAAGCCGGGCACGCGCTGGAACAGGCAAAGCGGCCAGACGGGGCGGCGCGCTTGTACCGCGAGGTGCTGGGCGATTATCCAGACTCACGGCCGGCCGCCGATGCGCAGCAGCGTCTTAAAGATATCGATGCAAAACCGGTCGCGCCGGCTGAAGGCGACTGAATTTTCAGGCGACATGCGCATTTACCTTTCGAGACAGATCGCACCTTGCATTCGTCCGGCAGCGCTGCTGCTGCCATGGCTGGCGTTATGCATTGTGGGGTCGATTGTCGCGTGGCCGGTGGCTGCGCAATCGCTCGATGCGCGCTTTCTGGACGGCGTACGTGAGCGGCAGCTATTCTCGCTGGCTGAGAAATTCTGCCGCGACCGGCTGGCCCGCCAAGACTTACCCGAGGAGCGCCGCGCGGAACTGTCGATTGAACTTTCGCGCTGCCTGACCGAAGAGGCTTTGCAATCCGCGCCCGAGAAGCGCGATGCGATTTGGCAGCAGGCCATGAAGGTGGTCGACCAATTCGCCAAGCAGTATCCGCAGAATCCGCGCCTGGTTCAGGTGCGTGTGCAGCGCGGCCTTGTACAACTGACCTGGGGCGAGTTGCTCGCGCAGGAGGCGGAACTCGCCGGCGACAAACCCGGCCGCATAGCAAAGGCTCAGGACCATTTACGGGAAGCGATCGAAGAACTGCGCAAAGCAGAGACCAAAACCGCCGAGCTATTGCGGCGCCAGCAACCCGGGCGCAAATCTGACGCGGCCGAACTGAGCAGCGTCGAGTTACGTTCGCTGGAGAAGAACATTCAATATCAACTGGCGCGCGCCTTGCGCAGCCAAGGAGAAAGCTATCCGGCGGATAGCGCCGATCGGATCAACTCGCTGACCCAGGCCGTCGAGCTGTTTCGCAATCTGGCGCAGGGGGACACGGCTGATCCGCTCACCTGGCCCAGCCGATTGGATGCCGCCGCTTGTTATCGGTTGCTGGGGCATCTAGAGGCGGCCGCGCGGCGCTTGGACCTGGCCGAAGAAGATTCACCGCCGGCGCGATATGAAATGCGGGCGCGAGCCGAGCGCATCCGTCTGGAACTGGCCGAAGATCATCTTGATCAAGCCCTAGGCCTGGCAGAAAAGAATCGTATGTGGAACGGCCAGCCGCTGGCCGACTTGGACTATGCCGTCCTGGAGGCCTTTTTGGCGGCATGGCGCCGTGCTGCCGACGCCAACGACGCGGCCTCCTCGGCTGCCTGGCAAGCAAAAGCCACGGCAGCGGTTCGCGACCTCGACCAGCGGCATGGTCCGTATTGGCGGCGGCGTGCCGAGAGTCTCTTTGCCGAGCAGGTGGCCGCCAATCCGGCGACCACGGATGTCGCGGTGTTGACGCGCGCCGCCGAAGGTTTCTATCGCGCGGGCCAGCCTGACGATGCGCTTACGGCCTACGATCGCGCGATCAAGCAAGCACGCGGGTCGAGTCAGGAGGCGAAGGCGTTCGAGCTGGGTTATGCCGCCGCGGCAATCGAGCACCAGCGCCAACACTACGCCGCTGCCGCCGACCGGTTTCGCCAGGTGGCGTTGGCAACACCGGCACAGCCTAAGGCTGCCGAAGCGCATTTGTTGGCCATTTACGATTTAGGAAAAGAGGCTCGCAAGACGCCTAGCGTCATCGAGCGTTATGTGGAAATGCTCGCCGAACATCTGGCCACCTGGCCCAAGGCAACGACCGCCGATCGCGCTCACCTGTGGTTGGCGCGCGTACACGAGCGCGATCGCGCGTGGCAACGTGCCCTCGACGACTATCAGGCCGTGCGGCCAGGCTCCGAATCGGCGGCCGAGGCCGCGGCAGGACTCGCCCGCTCGTATCAGGCGCTATTGGCCGAACAGCAGTCGGCCGGCAAATCCACTTCGGCCACGGCCTTGGCGGCCGTGGCCGAAGTGGAAGCAACCAGTGGTATCAAGAAGTCGGCGCCGCCAGGTTGGAACGCCGAGCAGCAACAGGCCGTACTGGCGGCGGCAAAGATATTGCTCGAGTACACGGATAACGGATTTGCCAAGGCCGAGCAACTGTTGTCGCTGGCGATCGAGCAGGCCGGCGAAGCGTCGGACGAATGGAGAGCGTCGGCCGAGGCGTTATTGGTCTTTGCCATCGCCGCACAGGGGCGCACGGCGGATGCGCAGCGTCACGCCGCGGCACTGGGCCATGCCGATCCCGGTGCGTTGCGATCGCTCGTCGAGGGGCTCGGTCGACTGTGTGAATCGGCCCAACCCGCCTTGCGGACGAAGCTGGCGACCCTGGAGTTGCAGATCTTGGAAATGATCGGCGAGCAGTCGGCCGACGCGAACGACGAGGATCGTCGATCGCTGGCTCTGGCCCACGCCCACGCGCTGGGTGCGAGCGGGCGCAAGGAAGAGGGCATCGGTGAATTGAAAAAGCTCGCCGAAGCGAACCCGCGCGAGGGACGCATCCAGGAGTCGCTGGCCCTGGCTCTGTGGGATGCTGGCGATCCGCAGGCGCTGGCGGCCTGGCAAAATGTCGAACGCAAATCACGGTCGGGCAACGAGCGCTGGCTGCGCGCGAAACTTTACGAAGCGCTGATTTACGAGCGCACTGGCGACCGCCAGCACGCCGCCCAAGCGGTGAATGTCGTAAAAAACCTGTACCCCGAAATGGGCGGAACGGTCCTTAAGCAGCAGTTTCTCGACGTGTTGAAGCGGTGCGAGTAAGCGAAGCTGCGACTTTCATTGCCAGGCGCCCACTATTAAGATGACCCCGGCGGATTTACCCTAGTGGTCTGACGCTGCTTGGCAACGTTCGGGAGGGTGCCACGCACACACTTGCATGGATGCGTCATCGCTACCAAGGTTGTTTTTGCAGCCCACGCGGTGCGTGGGGATGGCACCCGGCAATCTAAGACTCGATTATGATGCGCGATTAGATCACGGCTCTTTGTAACTTTGATGCGCTGTCGCTAGCCATCTCGCAGGCGACAGACCCACGATTGGCACTTCCTTTTGAGCGACCACCATGGATTATGAGCTTCCCACGACGACACGCCCAGCCCGCATCGGTAAGAACCAGGTTCTGCTGGTGGCCAGTGGCGATCTGCGCCCGGCCGCCAATCGGAACTGCTGGGCTTCGCAACTAGACATGGAGCAGAAACTGGGTCAGGCGCTCGCTGACGCCGGGCACGAATTGGTGCGCGCGCATCCCTATCGCGAGGACCAAGGGCATGGCTTCATCAGTTCGCAAAAAGAAGGCATGTGCGTCTTTGCCGGCCTTGATTCCAAAGCTCCGCTGATCGTGGCCGAGGCCGTGTGGCAGTACTCTCATCATGTTCTACACGGGCTGGCATCGCACCGCGGGCCGATCCTCACCGTGGCTAACTGGTCGGGCACGTGGCCAGGGCTAGTGGGCATGTTGAACCTGAACGGCTCGCTGACCAAGGCCGACGTCCCCTATTCGACCCTGTGGAGCGAAGATTTTACGGACGAGTTCTTCACCTCGGGGCTGCGCCGTTGGCTTCGCAAAGGCGAACTTCGGCACAAGACCGAACACGTCGTATCGTGGGATGATGTGAAGCCGCCTCGCGCCGAGCGGCGACTCGGCAAAGCGCTGGCCGAACAGCTGCTCGCCAACAAAGCCATCATGGGCGTGTTCGACGAAGGTTGCATGGGCATGTTCAACGCCATCGTGCCAGACCATTTGCTGCAGCCGACCGGGGTCTACAAGGAACGACTCAGTCAATCGGCCCTGTACTACGAATCAACTCAGGTGTCCGACGACGAAGCGACGGCTGTGCGCCGCTGGATGGAAGATCGCGGCATGAAGTTCGTCACCGGCACCCGCGCCGAAGATGAATTGACCGACGAACAAATCCATCAGCAGTGCAAAATGTACGTGGCGGCCGTGCGCATCGCCGATGACTTTGGGTGCCATACGATCGGTATTCAATACCAGCAGGGACTGAAAGATCTGCTCCCAGCGAGCGACCTGGTCGAGGGGACGCTGAACAACGCCGACCGGCCGCCGGTCACCAGCCGCGACGGCTCACGCGTGCTCTACGAGGGTCAGCCGCTGCCACATTTCAATGAAGTCGACGAGTGCGCAGGCTTGGACGCCCTAATGACGTATCGTATCCATCGAGCGATGGGCCAACCGGTAGAAAACACTCTGCACGACATTCGCTGGGGAGATATCGATCGGTCTGGCACTGTTGCGGACTACGTGTGGGTCTTCCTGATTAGCGGCGCGGCGCCGCCGGCGCATTTCACCGGGGGCTGGAGCGGAGCTTCGAGCGAACGACAACCGCCGATGTACTTCCGCATGGGGGGTGGCACGTTGAAGGGCGTTTCGCGGCCGGGCGAGATCGTCTGGTCGCGCGTCTACGTCGCGCGCGATCGCTTGAAGATGGACCTGGGACGGGCGCGAGTCGTCGAATTGCCAGCAGAGGAAACCGAGCGACGCTGGCAGGCCACGACGCCGCAGTGGCCGATCATGCACGCCGTCACCTACGGCGTATCGCGCGACCAAATGATGGCCCGGCATAAGAGCAATCACATTCACGTTGTCTATGCCAACAGCGCCGACGAGGCCGACCGGGCCCTCTGCGCAAAGGCCGCGATGGCGGATGCGCTCGGATTGGAAGTGTCGCTGTGCGGCACGCGCGCCGACGGTAAAAGTTGGTAGCCGATGGCAACGTACGACGATGCCTGGCCCGTTGACACGTCGTGCGTGGCTGCCGAGAATCGCAATATCCCCTCGAAAACCAACTTTTGGACGGCTGGCATGTCAACGAGCGCGCGACAGCGGACTGTTTTGGCCGTCTCTGCGGTATTGGCCACGCTCACGGCCGGATGTGGAACGAGCGAATACGAGAGACGAGTCAAGGAGGGAGCGGAAATCCTCAAAGTGGGGATGATCTTTTCGGCTATTTCACCGACGCCCTTTGAGATCCCGGGCACGCCCATCCTGTTGCGGCTGCCGACCTTTATCAATGCGTCTTCCAAGGCGTTCACAGAGGATTCGGCCGATCCGCGCGGGCAGGGGAAGGTAAGTCCCGATCGCGTGCAGCCCCCGTTTCTGAAATTGCCGGGCCTGCGGGTTTGTTACGAAATGACCGGCATGGATGAAGCCACTGGGCAGCCGCAGTACTTCTATTGTTACTTGGCGGTTGCTCCGGCGGACCAGCCTGGGGCTGACGGCAAACCCTTCGAGGAATCCGTGCAGTCGCAGTTGGCGACAAAGTTCTCGGCACAGCCGCAATGGGAAGATATGAAGTGCCCTCTCCAGACCGGGCAGACGGTCGATTGGAGGCGGATTACGGTTAAGGGACCGCAACCATTCCTAAACGCGTCTGGGGCACCAGGCAGTCCGGAACTGCCAGGGACGTTTGAAGTCTACAGCAAAGACGTTGACGGCCAGCGCGTCATCATCGCCTGGAGATTTCCGAGCGCGATCAAAGAACCCATCGCCGATACCGCGCGTCTCGTGGCAGGCAGCATCTCGACGGCTGCGGCCGCTAATCCGCCTGCGGCGGCCAACTAGCGGGACGCGGCCCGATTATTTCTTTCCCAGGGCGCGCTGGTTGCGAAAGAATCCGCTGAGCAACTCGCTCGATTCCTGTGCCAGCACGCCGCCAACCGTTTCGACGCGGTGATTCAGGCGACGATCGCTGACCAGTTGGAAGAGGGTGTGTACCGCGCCGGCTTTGGGATCGGTCGCGCCGTAAATCAGCCACGGCAGACGGGCCTGCACGATGGCTCCGGCGCACATCGGGCAGGGCTCTAAAGTGACGTACAGCAGACAGTCGTCCAAGCGCCAACTGCCGCGCGCCGCCGCGGCTTGCGTGATGGCGATCATCTCGGCATGTGCCGTGGGATCTTGCAGCTGCTCGCGCTGATTGTGGGCCGCGGCGATGACGCGCCCTTCGTGGATAATCACGGCGCCCACGGGAACTTCGTCTTGCTCGAAAGCCCGTCGCGCCTCGGCGAGCGCCAATTGCATGAACTCTTCGTGCACGGCTATTTCCCCGCGGCCGGATGCCGGAACTGCTTGCCGTCAAGATTCATGACGCCGGAACCGCCAAAGCGTATCTCCAGTCCGGCCGGCTGTCCGCCGATGCCTTTCAGCTCGAATAGGTGAAGTCCCTTGCTCAAAACCACGGGAACGTAGTTCCAAACGGGGTCCTTTTGCTTTTCTTCGTACAGGCTTTTGCCGTCGACAGTGATTCCTAGCGTGGCCAGGTGCTTTACCTCGAACTGATAGACGCCGTCTTTCGGCACTTCAAAGATCGCCTTCAGCAGGAAGGGTTCGTTGTCCTTGACCTTGGTGTCTTCCAGCCATTTTTTGTCGTCGGTTTGCTGCACCAACTTGACGGGGCCGTTTTCGGCTTTGAACTGCAAGCCTTCGGCCAGCTTCGTTCCGTTGCGCAGCGCGCGGGGCGGCAGGGGCGCCGTGGGCGCAATCGACATCTTGATCGGCCTGGCTAGCACGGCGTCTTTAGGGTCCTCGCTGAATTGCGCTCGCGCGCGAAACACCACGGGCCCCAGGCCCAACTTTTCGGGTGTGACCTCGACCTCGCCATGATCGCTATTGATCGTGCCGAGGATGCGCATTCCCTCGTAGATCACGATTTTCGCGGCGCCCGGCGCATTGGCCGTCAGCGTGATCGGGGTCTTCCAGTGGGCAGTGTCTTGGGCCGAGCATGCGAAGTCGATTTCGCGGCCGTGGTTGTTGAAACGGACGGGGAAGATGACACGCCCCTGCGTCTCGATCGGTCCGGCCTCGATGCCAACGACGCGCAATTCGCACCAGCCATCGGGGAATTTCGTCGAGTCAAGCTGCAGATTCCCGTCGGCGGCGCAACGTGTGACCTGGGTGCCTTCGATAAAGACCTCGTAGCGATCGAGCGGCTTGCCGGCGCTGTTACCTTTCGCTTGGATGGCGACTTTCCCCTTCAGTGTATCTCCCTCCTCGACGCCTTCGACGGTGATCGTGGGAATGTTCGCCCACGGGCGACACAACGGATCCCCCACGAGGAGCGTTTGGTATGGGCAGGTCAGCGACTGGTAGAAAGCCTCGGCCAAGGTGCAGCCGCGCGCGTAATGGACTTGCGCGAAGGCGGAGGGAAATTTCTCGACGACCACGGTCGGTTCATAGACGGTGCCGCTGGAGCCAGCCGCACCTGCGCGAAGAAAATCGGTCAACAGTTGCTGCCCGTCGTTCAAATTGCGACTGAAGATGGCGCCATAACTGGTGAAGTTCTCGCAAAACGCCCCCGGGACAATCGTGCTTTGCGCCCCGGGCCAGTCGAAGTTGCGTATTCCCGTGAGCAGGCCGGCCACGTCTTTCTTGCCGACGGGGAGCTTGCCGTTAATGATCTCGGCGCGGACGTCGAGCTTTTTCAGCTCCGCGACCGCCGCCGCAAACAATGGCTCGCGGGAGCCCGAGCGATATTGGTCGCCCGTTTTGCAATAGTAAATGGTCCCTGTTGGCTTGGTACCGTCGGCGGCCGCGCTGCGGCGCAGATAGTTCACGACTTCGTCGGGGCCCATGCCTTCGTTGCTCGTGACACCCAGCATGGCGCTGAGCAAATACGTGTCGCCGCTCCCCTCGAGCAGATTTCCGTCCTTGTCGAAACCGTACCAACCGCGAAATCCATGCGACGGAACTCCGGCCTTCTGGGGGCGCGTGTAATGGTTGCCGTTCCGATTGAGAAAGTGGGCTTCGCCGGTGGCGATATTGCCAGCGAAAAAAGTCAGCGAGGTGAGCGAACCGATGGGAGCCGCCGGTGACGGTGGCTTCTTTTCTCCCAACAGTCGCTGGAAATCGATCGACCAGGGAAAGTCGCTCGAATAAACGATGTAGTCGATTTGCGGTGCGATTCCGCGCTGCTGCAAGATGCTGATGGTTGGCAATAAAAGCTTTTCGCGGAACACATTCACGTCGACGAGATCCGTCGAGTACGGCCAATCGAGATACAGAGTATTGATCGGCGGAATCTGCCTCAATTCCGCAAAATGATGGGCAATCATCAACGATGCCCAACTGCGTTCGTTGACGACCAGAAAGACGTTTTCAGGGCCGCCCCCCGCCGAAGCGCGCTGGGAAAGCGCCGAAATTAATGCGATGGCCACCAAGACAGCAAGGTTCAGCCGACACCGAGACGGTGAGCGTGACATCATGACGACGGAGATTCCTTGAGATGACATGCTGAGGAGACTTGCTGATGCCGCTTGGTGTGGTCCGGGCGGCCCTCACGGAACGCACGGTCGGCCAACCACCCCGACATCGAAGCACGACACAGTAAGTGACGCGTTCGCGCGGCACGCGATCGACGCTTGCCCGGCGCCGTGCTCGACGGGGTTAAGTCTATCATGCGCGCGACCGGCCCGCGACCAACCAATAGGCTTGCACCGGCGCTCCACCTAGCACAAGTTCAGCAGCGCGAAATTTGACAGATTCGAGCGCGATGCAGGCGATGGGCGAGTCGCGCAAATAAAAGCCCTCGCGCGAGGCGAGGGCGTGGTTGTTAGATCTCGCGGTGGTTGCCAGGCGCGGTGGCTGTCAGGTATCGTCCCGACTTGCCAAGTGGTAGTCCGCGGATCGCTAATGGATTCGACGGATCGTTCGGCGATTACCAACCGTTATAGCCGTAGCCGCCACCCGGGTAACCGTAATAGCCCGGATAGCCGTAGCTATAGGCCGGTGTGCCGCCGTAGTATCCGTATCCGTACCCTGGATAGCCCAGACCCACACCCACGCCGACACCGGGGTAGAACGCGCGATAGCCTGGGTAACGGTACGCGCCCACATAGGGCCGCGGCGCGTAATAGCTCCGATAATACGGTCGGTAGCCGCCGTATCCGTACCATCCATAGGGACGAGCCGAGGCCGGCGTGCTCGCGCACAAGCCGACTCCCAGCAAGATCAAAGCAATTGCGGCGAGTCGCTTCATGGGAAACTCCTTTATCGTCGACACGACGGACCAGGCAAAAAGGGATCCAAACCTTACTTTCATTGTGGGACCTTGGCCTCGAAAGGCAAGGGACCGTTCCTTGCGTTGCCGTCAGCCGGAGGCACGCCACTCGGCCAACTGGGCCCAGCAATCTGCAGCGGATCGCCGCTGAAATGGCGGCTGCGCCAGAAGAGGGCAGGCCCGAAAATCCGCGTTATACGGCTTTTTTGTGATTTTCCGCGCGTGCCTTCCGTGGCCGGACGGAAGTCCCCTCGAATTCGCCATTCGACCTGCCCGGCAAGCTAAGAATAGTTGGCGGAATCGTACACAGGCTCCGGGGGCGTCGTGCGTTTACTGGCGGAACGGACTTTGTTGTGGAACTAGCCGGAGCTTGTGGATGGGCGTTCTGTCGTTACGTGCTCCGAACGTCTATCGCCACGGTACGCGTGCCGCCGTTGTCGCGCTGTGGGCGCTGGCCTGCGTCGCGGGACTCATGGCTCTAGGGCAATATGAGAATACACCGGGCCGGAGCGCCGAGGTCACCAACCAGTGGCCTGCTGGCACAGAAATCGTGCGAAACTCTGCCGGCCCGACGCTGGTCATGTTTGCGCACCCGCGTTGTCCGTGTACGCGGGCCAGCATCGCCGAGCTTGAGCGTGTGGTCGCGCAGTCCGGCGGGACCATTCATCCACAGGTCGTGTTCTTTACACCATCCGGCATGTCACAGGGCTGGGAGCAGACCGACCTTTGGCAATCTGCCGCGGCCATACCGGGTGTCGAAGTCAGCAATGATCTCGATGGCTCGGAAGCCAAAAGGTTTCACGCAACGACTTCCGGACACACCGTTCTCTACGACGCCGACGGCACGCTACTGTTTACCGGCGGAATTACCTCCGCGCGCGGACACCAGGGTGACAATGCCGGCCGCAGCGCGGTAGTCAGCCTGTTGAGAAGCGGCACGGCCGAGTGCCGTGACGCGCCCGTCTATGGCTGCCCCATCGTTACTAGCCTTGATCCATCGGTAAAGTCTCTATGTCCATGATCAATCGAAATATGTCGGTCCTTGACGCACAGACGCGGGACCGTGCCAGCGAGCTGGCCAGCCAGCACGAGCACTTTATCCACGCGCGCACCGATCGGATGTTCGGCGTGTTGCTGATCGTGCAATGGCTAGCCGGCATTGCCGCAGCAGCCTGGATTTCGCCACGCGCATGGTCCGGCTTGGACAGCTATACGCATCCCCACGTGTGGGCGGCTGTGCTGCTGGAGGGCTTGATCATCAGCGCTCCTTTATGCCTGATCTGTTGGCAGCCGGGACGGACATTGACGCGGCACGTCGTCGCTGTGGCGCAGATGCTAACGTCTGCGGTCTTGATTCATCTCATGGGGGGACGCATCGAGACGCACTTTCATGTGTTCGGTTCGCTGGCGTTTCTGGCATTTTATCGTGATTGGCGCGTGCTGATCACGGCATCGGTCGTCGTGGCGGCCGATCATTTTTTCAGAGGGTTGTACTGGCCGGAATCGATCTACGGCACGCTGGCCGCTTCCTCGGTGCGGTGGCTCGAACATGCGGGGTGGGTTGTCTTCGAGGACATTTTTCTTGTCCTGGCCTGTGTGCAGGGCAAACGCGAGATCTGGGAAATCGCCGTGCGTACGGCGCAGCTAGAGGTGACTAATGCCAATATCGAGCAGACCGTGGTGGAACGTACCGCGGAACTGCGTGCGAGCGAAACGGAGTTGCAGCGAGCGAAGGAGCTGGCCGAATCAGCCAATCGCGCCAAAAGCGAGTTTCTGGCCAACATGAGCCACGAGATTCGCACCCCGCTCAATGGCATCATCGGCATGACCGAACTGGCGCTCGATACCCCACTGACGCGCGGCCAGCGCGAGTACATGCAGACGGCCCAGTCGTGCGCCAACTCTTTACTACTGCTCATCAACGACGTGCTCGATGTCTCGAAGATCGAGGCCGGCAAGTTCGCTTTGGACAATGTCGGTTTCAACGTGTACGACACGCTTGGCGACACGATCAAGACCCTGGCGCTGCGTGCCCACGACAAGGGCCTGGAACTGGCCTGCCACATTCTCCCCAACGTTCCCGAGGACTTGGTCGGCGACCCTGGTCGCTTGCGCCAGATCATTGTCAACCTGGTGGGAAACGCCATCAAATTCACCGAACGCGGCGAGGTGATCCTGCAAGCTGCAGTCGAATCGCAGGGTGCCGACGAAGTGTGCTTGCACATTACCGTGAGTGACACGGGGATTGGCATACCGGCAGACAAGACGGATTCGATTTTCCGTGCTTTCGAACAGGCCGATCCCTCGACGACGCGCAACTACGGCGGTACAGGGCTCGGCTTGAACATCGTTACCAAGTTGACCGAAATGATGCGTGGTCGGATCTGGGTAGAGAGCGAAATCGGCCGCGGCAGCGCATTTCACGTGACGGCGCGGTTCGGCATGCAAAAAAGCTCACCACCGCGGCGCGATGCGGACTTGCGCGAAACGTTGCGAGATTTGCGCGTGCTGGTCGTGGACGACAACGCCACGAATCGCCGTATCCTCGACGAGGTGCTGCGACAATGGCACGTGCGTCCCACGCTCGTCAGCGACGGCCAAGCCGCGCTAGCGGCAATCCGCCAGGCGCACGCGCAGCAAAGTCCTTATCGCCTGGTGCTGCTCGACGGCCAGATGCCCAACATGGACGGGTTCGTGCTCGCCGAGCAAATCAAAAAGGACGCGCTCATCGCCGGGCCGACGCTGATGATGCTCTCCTCGGCCGGGCACTTGTCCCATTCAGAACGTTGCCGTCTGGCCGGCATAACTTCGTACTTGGTCAAACCTATCAAGCAAGCGGAACTGCTGGAGGGGATCCTGGCTGCCTTGAATCCGCGCGACGACAGCGCCGCCGGTGCTGTTGACCCGACCAGCAGTGGCGCCGCCGAGGCGGTCAGCTTGGCGCGGCAGCTGCGCATTTTGTTGGCGGAAGACAACGTGGTGAATCAACGGTTGGGCGTTGCCATCCTGGAAAAGCGTGGGCACGTGGTCACAGTCGTCGACAATGGTCGCAAAGCCCTGGCAGCATCCCGCACAGAGCGATTCGACATCATCTTGATGGATGTGCAAATGCCGGACATGGACGGGCTACAGGCTACGGCCGCGATCCGCGAACGCGAGAAGAAATCCGGCATTCACGTCCCCATCATTGCGCTTACCGCGCGAGCGATTACGGCCGATCGCGAACGGTGCCTGGCGGCTGGCATGGATGAGTACGTCACCAAACCGTTTCGACCTCAAGATTTGATCGCCACGATCGAACGGCTGATCCCGGTCGGCGGACAACCGATGCCGGTAACACCTCCGTTGGCTGACACCACCGGCCGTGTGCCAGCGGCGAAGGCCCCGGCTCCTTCGGGACGAACGCGCGGCGTCGTGACGCCCGCTAACACGGCGGGGATCATAGATCTGGCCGCGCTGCGAGCCCGCGTCGAAGACGACACCGAATTACTACTGGAAATGATCGAACTGTTTCTCGATAGCGCTCCCACGCTATTGGACGAAGTCGCGGCCGGCGTACAGCACGGCGATGCTCGCGCCGTGCAACTATCGGCGCACGCCCTCAAAGGCGCCATGCAAAGCCTGGGAGCGACTGCCGGTGCGCGTGCCGCGCTGCGGTTGGAGACGATCGGCATAACGGGCGACATGACCCATGCCGACGAGTCGGTGGCATCGCTGAAAGAGGAATTCGAGCGTCTCACATTTGCACTTGCCCAAACGGCCAAGGAGGCCGCGGTATGAAAGTTCTCATAGCGGAAGACGAAATGGTGTCGCGACGTCTGCTCGAAGCGACGCTGCGACGTTGGGACTATGAAGTGATCGTCGCCCATGACGGGCATCAGGCACTGGATATCGTGCAGCGCCCTGATGGCCCGAAACTGGTGGTGTTTGACTGGCTGATGCCAGGACTCGATGGCCTCGAGCTATGCCGCAGAGTTCGTGCCCAGCACCAAGAGCCCTACACATACATCCTGCTATTGACGGGCAAGCGCGATCCGGCGGATGTCGTCGAGGGACTATCGGCCGGCGCCGACGATTACATCACCAAGCCGTTCGATCCGGCGGAATTGAAGGTGCGGCTGCGAGCCGGCAAGCGCATTCTTTGCCTGCAAGAGCAGCTCATCTCGGCGCGCGAGGCGTTGCGCGAGCTGGCGCTGCACGATTCACTGACCAAGCTTTGGAATCGCGCCGCGATTCACGACATGTTGGCAGTCGAAGTCAGCCGCAGTCGTCGCGAGGGGGCCTCGCTGGCGGCCATCGTGGCCGACTTGGATCACTTCAAACTCATCAATGATACGCATGGCCATCTCGTCGGCGACGCAGTCCTATCAGCGACCGCGAAGGCGCTGACGCAGTCGACGCGCCCCTACGATCCCATCGGTCGGATTGGTGGCGAGGAGTTTTTGATTCTCCTGCCGGGTTGCAATCAGGTCAACGCCGTGAGCCATGCCGAGCGTTTGCGGGCGGCTGTTGAGCGGTTGAGCGTAGAGACCGCCAGTGGTCTGATCAATGTCACGGCCAGCATTGGCGTCGCGGTCTTGGACCGGGGATCCGAGGCGGAAGCGTTTGAGCTGATCCGTTCCGCCGACGAAGCCCTGTATCGCGCCAAGCGCAACGGGCGCAATCGCGTCGAGTGTAACCGAGTCTCCGGCCCGCTGCCGGAACTGACCACGGTGTAAGAGCGGGGCGCGTGTGCCGGCGAAAGCGGTAACCGACAGCCGACGCTACGTTTACCGCTTGAGTTGGCGAACCTTGTAGTTGCCGCGGCTTTCGTCGTACTCCAGTTCGATCAGCCCCTTGGCCTTGATGTCTTCGAGCAAGTCCGAAAAGCTGCCGTAGCCGTAGTAAGACTCGCTAAAGCCGGGATAGACGCGCCGTATTGTTTGCTTCAGCAGCGAGCCCCACAACGGATCGTAATCTTGCTCGACCGACTGCAACACCTCCAGCACGCGCTCGGCCGCCTCTTGTTTCTTGTCTTCCTCGGGCTTGCCTTTTTTGGGGGAGGGAGCGCGCGTCTTTTTGGCCGCCCGGATCAGGTCGTCGTAGTAGATAAACTCGTCGCAGTTCGCGATCAGCAGGTCCGAGGTCGAGCTCTTTACGCCGCAGCCGAGGACCCGCTTGTTGTTTTCCTTGAGCTTGGAGACCAGGGGCGAAAAATCGCTATCGCCCGAGATCAGGGCGAAGACGTCGATATGGTCTTTCGAGTAGCACAGGTCGATGGCGTCGACGACCATGCGAATGTCGGCGCTGTTCTTGCCGCTCATCCGCCGCTGAGGAATGTCGATCAGTTCGACGCCTTGCCCATGAAACTCCTGCACGGCGTCCTTGTAGTGACTCCAATCACAGTACGCGCGCTTGTAGACGATCCGTCCCTTCTCCAGCAATCTTTTCAGGACAAATTGAATCTGAAAACCGCCGACTCCCATCTCGCGGACGCCGATGGCCAGGTTCTCGAAATCGACGAAGACGGCAATCAGTGGTTCGACAGACATGCGGGGCGCGACCTCGTGTCGTGGGGTTCCAATAATCTGAGTTTCCGATGCGGCGTGCTCGCCTGTGAGGTCGCACAAATGGTCCGAGAACGAGACCGCCCAAGAGCGGCCGCGCGCACCCCAATGGCAGGCGACAAGATTGTCCACGCTTGAGATTCGAAACACAACCTCAAGGCGCTACGGCTGGCAAAGATTCCTACCGTCGAAATGCGTCACTGAGCGCGGGAACGACGGCCACAGCAACACCCCGCCATGCCCAACAGTCGCCGGCCGTACGCTGACGAAGGTCTTCGCTCACCTGCTCTTCGCACGTCTCGCGGCAGCCGTTCTTGGCGCGGCCGCGGGATTTTCAACATCGACCGCATTGATGGATCGCGTTGCGCGACGGTGGGGCAACGACGCGCCTTGCAATCGAGTTCGTGGCGAAGGTGCATCTTCGGCCAATCCGCGGGGTACCGGTGCATCGCGCACCACGGCCTTGGCGGGCAGGTCCTCGCGGAGGCCTTGAAATGAGGGATGCCGCAACACATGAGCTCGCGTCCAGTTCGTGAATTCGACCTGGCACACCAACCGCGGGTCGACCCAATGTACGCCGCGACCGGCCTCGCGAAGCGTCAAGTTGGCAAAGGGAGAGTCTTGCCGCGCCAGCCGCTTCAGCTTGTTTCGCAAGGATACGAGCATGCTGGCAGAAAACCCTGTTCCTACGCGCCCCGCGTAGAGCAAATGGCCGGGACGATCGAAATATCCGACTAGAATTGCGCCGAGACCCAGCCGCGACGAGGCGGGCTCTGTGAAGCCGCCAATGACGAACTCTTCTCGTTGGACGCACTTGGTCTTCAGCCAGTCGCGACCGCGCCCCTCGCGGTACGGTCGATCGATCCGTTTGGAAACGATCCCTTCTAAACCGCGCCGGCAACATTGGTGAAAGAACTCGGGCCCATTTCCCAGCAGATGCTCACTGTGGCGCAACGGACTTGCAGGTCCCTGGCCGGCGAGTACCTGCGCGAGAAGCTCCTTTCGCTCGATGAGGGGTCGTTCGCGCAAGTCGTAACCTTCGAGATAGAGCAGATCGAAGAGGTAATAAACGAATCGCTTTGTGGCGCCGTTACTGAGCGCCGTTTGCAGGTCCTGGAAGCTGCTGACGCCGGCAGGGTCGAGCACTACTACTTCGCCGTCGAAGATCGCGGTCTCCAGCCCTAAGGACTCTACCGCCCCGGCAAGTTGTGGGAAGCGCCTGGTCCAATCGAGTTGCCGGCGCGTCAGCAGCCGGGCCCCCTGTCTGTCCAGCCGGCAAATTAAGCGGTAACCATCGAGTTTGATTTCGTGCAGCCACTCGGACCCAACGGGGGGAGCCGCGACTAACGTCGCAAGTTCGGGGACGATACTTTTGGGTAGCCCCCGGCGCAGGGTGGCAGGCAAGCCGTCGGCCGCGGCGAGAGCCGCCATGTGGGAGCCTGACCGCGTTTGCATAGCACGCGACCGCGGGGGCTTCGCCGTGGACTTTTTCGTTGTCGAACTCTTGGCTGCGCGACTCATCTGCACCTCGGAGGGACGACGGTCATTGCCGCGCCCTCGGTCGGTTGAAATCTGTGGCCGTGCTATCCAGACAATCGTGCCCGCGCATACTGTGCCCAGGAACTGGTTGCGTCCCGTTGTAGATACTCTTGCCAGTACTTCGTGGCCTGATCGGTCTGTCCTCGCTCGTCATAACAATCAGCCAGATTGTAGAACGCGTCGGCGAACCAGGGAGCAAGTGCCAGTGATTTTTGAAGGGCGAACTCTGCCTCGTGGCACTGTTGCAATTCGCACAACACGACGCCCAGGTTGTTCCAAGCTTCGGGCCAGGCAACGTTGATTTGCACGACCTGACGAAAGCAATCGATCGCCTCGCTGCGGCGTCCTGTCTGGTAAAGCGTATTGCCAAGGTTGAAAAATCCGGCCGCCGATCGACCGTCGTGCCTGAGCACTCGACGGTAACAGCGGATCGCCTCCTGCAAACGGCCGGCTTCCTCGTGCTCGCAGCCCGCATCGAGTAAGGCATGTGTGTCGGGGCGCCGGGCGACCGGACTGATCGGGCGCGAGCCAGGAGCCGCCGGCGCGTTTCCCAGATCCTGTGGGTTGTTCGCGGACATTTGCCCCCCCTTGGTCAATTACGAGATCTTGCGCCGTCGCACCGCATGGGCACGGTGGCTGGCTGCCATTTTCTTAGGAGGCTTTGCAGTCATGCGCTTGCCCTGCCCCCCACGATGCGCCTTGGCGACGCTTGCCCGCAGGGCGTCCATCAAATTGACGACCACGGGTTCCTCCGCGCCCGGCGGCGTGACGAGTTCGCGTCCTTCGACCTTGGCTTCGATCAAGGTTCGTAGCTTGTGGACGTACTCGTCCCGATACTTCGCAATGTCGAATTTCTTGGTGAGCGAAGCTTTGATGAGCGTTTCAGCCAAATGCAACTCTGTCGCCGAGACATGGGCGTCGCCCTCGACGAGCCCCTCCGACGATCGCACCTGGTCGGCATAGTTGAGCACGTTCAGGCTGAGCAGTTCGTCCTGCGCGCGCACGAGCACCAAGTGCTCGCGGCCGAAAATTACGGCCTGACCGATGCCCCACTTATCCTGGCTGGCCATGGCGCGATGCAAGACTGCGTACGGCTTAACGCCCGCTTCGCCATCGGGCACCAGATAATAATGACGGCCCGAAAAATAGACTGGGTCGATCGTTTCCGGCGACACGAACGTGTCGAGCGTAATGGCCTTCTCGGCCGGTGTTCGCAAAACGTCCAGCTCGGCCGGTTCGATCACGACGTATTCGTCCTTGCTCACCTCGTAGCCGGACACAATTTCGTCATTGGAGACGACGCCGTGTACGGGACAGGTTTTGACGTACCGAATACGGCTGTGGTCTTTGTCGTGCAGTTGGTGCAGGGCGATGCCGCCGCTCGCGCGCTCTTCGGTCGTGATCGCCTGCACCGGAACCGATACCAAGCTGAGCCGCAGAAAGCCCTTCCAGCTATAGCGCGCCATCGACGGACCCCCGGTCACTAGGGGAAATCGCTAGGCGGGCTCCGCCCTGGGAATTGCCGGTCCATCATTGCAGCCAGCAATGACAGCACGGGGCGTGCCAACAATAAGAAAAACGCCTGCGCCAGAGCGGATCTCGACGAACCCGGGCGAAACACTGGTGCCAAGGGGGCGACCCCTATGGACGGGTAAGCATCTATCGCCCAGCGGTCTTAGTTGCCCGACAGTCCAGCGGCCAGCTTGCCGAGGGCTTCGGTCTCGATTTGGCGGACGCGCTCGCGCGTCAGGCCCAGCGATTCGCCGATCTCCTTCAGCGTGCGCGGCTCGTTGTCTTCCAGCCCAAACCGCAGTCGCAGGACGGTGGCCTCGCGAGGGTCCATCGTTTTGAGCTGCGCCATGACGTGCGTCAGGCTGTCACCCTCGACCATTTCGTCTTCGGGGCTGCGACTGTGTTCGTCCATGACCATCTCGGACAACGACCAGCCCGCTTCCGACTGATCGGTCTGCGGGGTCGAGCTGTAGATGCGAATGGCCTTCTTGATGATCGGCAGCTTCTTGCGCGGCAAGCCGAGCACGCGGCCGATCTCTTCGGGCGTGGGCGTGCGGCCCAACTCTTCCGACAGGCGAATCGTCGCGCGGCGCCACTTGGAAAGCAGCTCGACCATGTAGGCCGGGATGCGAATCGTCTTGGCCGTGTTGATCAAGGCCCGCTTGATCGACTGCTTGATCCAGTAGCTGGCGTAGGTGCTGAAGCGTGTGCCCATTGCTGGATCGAAGCCTTCCACGGCCCGCAACAGGCCGAGGTTGCCTTCCTCGATCAAATCTTGCAGCCCCAGGCCCTTGCCGGTGTAACCGCGGGCGATGTTCACCACCAACCGCAAATTGGCGCGGACCATGCGGTCGCGTGCGGCGGTGTCCCCCAGGCCGATGGCCACGGCCAGCTCGCGTTCTTGTTCAGCGGACAAGAGTGCGGTTTCGTTGATCTCGCGCAGGTACGTCTCCAGGGGAGACTGGACGGCGGCAGAGGAACGTCGGCGTGTCTTCGGCATGGATGTCGCCATCGGAATTACTGCGTAAGGGTCGCGGCAAGGAACACACAGAAGATCGACGGTCTCTACTGCAATTCTCCAGGCGCGCCGCCGACGGACAAGGTGAGCCGGATGTGCCAGCACTTCGGAGCGTACGGAACAAAACGGCCCCGCCGGTAGTAACCGGCAGGGCCGTGGTGGGTTCATGCTCGACGAAGCCGATCGCAGCGATCGAAACGACAAGCTCGTTTCGCCGCGTGTCGGTTGTGACGACTATACAGACTACTCGGACGAAGCTTACTCGGCGGTGCGCGGCTTGATCAGCGGTCCACTGTCGCCGCCGATTCCGCCCTTCAGCTCGACAGCCGGGGCCGACGCTGCTTCGACGGTAGCGCCTGCCTCTTCGCCCTCGCGGTCTTCCTCGTTCCATTCGACGCGCTTGCGCGACAGGCCGATCTTGCGTTCGTCGGTATCGACTCGCAGGATCTTGACCTCGATCGGCTCGCCAACCTTGACGATCTCTTCGGGGTTTTCCACCTTGTGGTCCGCCAACTCCGAGATGTGCAGCAAGCCTTCCAGTCCGTTTTCCAAGCCGACGAACACGCCAAAGTTGGTGAGCTTGGTCACGGTGCCGGTCACGATCTGGCCGGGCTGGTACTTGTTGGGAATGTCCGTGGCCCAGGGGTCCTCGGACATTTGCTTGAGTCCCAGTGCGATGCGCCGCCGTTGCTGATCGACCGAGAGGACCTTGCACTCGATCTTTTGCCCCTTCTCGACCGCTTCGCTGGGGTGGCTGATCTTGCGCGTCCACGACATATCGCTGACATGCAACAAGCCGTCGATACCTTCCTCGATCTCGATGAAGGCGCCGTAGTTGGTCAAGTTGCGAACCGTGCCGGTAACCAGCGACCCAGGCGGATAGCGCTCGGCGACCTTGTCCCAAGGATTGGGCTGAGTCTGCTTCATACCCAGCGAGATTTCCTGCTTCTCCTTGTTGATGCCCAGCACCACGACTTCGATTTCGTCGTCGATATGGACCAACTCGTTGGGATGGCTGATTCGCTTGGTCCAGGACATCTCGCTGATGTGAACCAGGCCCTCGATCCCCTCTTCCAGCTTGACGAAGGCACCGTAGCTCATCACGTTTACTACGGTTCCCTTCACGCGGCTGCCGACGGGGTATTTCTCTTCGACCTTTTCCCAGGGGCTGGCCGACTTCTGCTTCAGGCCCAGGCCGATCTTTTCGCGCTCGCGATCGATGTGCAGAATCTGCACTTCGATTTCCTGATCGATCGACACCAGTTCCGACGGGTGACCGATGCGGCCCCAGCTCATGTCGGTGATATGTAGCAGGCCGTCGATGCCGCCCAGGTCGACGAACGCGCCGAATTCGGCGATGTTCTTGACGGTACCCTTGCGGATCTGTCCGGTCTCCAACTCGGCCAAGAGCTTGGATTTCTTCTCGGCCCGTTCGGTCTCGATCAGTGCACGGCGGCTAACCACGATGTTGCGACGGGCTTCGTCGATCTTCAGCACCACGCACTGAATGGTGCGACCGATGTAATCGCCGATATCCGGCGGACGACGAATGTCGACCTGGCTAGCCGGCAGAAATACGTTGACGCCGATGTCGACCAGCAAGCCACCCTTGATCTTGCGCGTGACGGCGCCGGTGACGATATCGCCTTCGTGGACGGTCTCCATGACCTTCAACCACGCTTCGATCTTTTCGGCCTTCCTCTTCGACAGCAAGATCATGCCGCCATCGACGCGGGCCATGTTGCCGTCTTCGATCTCTTCGATCAGCACCTTGACGTTCTGGCCCGGCTCGGGCGGGGCTTCGTCAGCTTCCCACTCGTTGAGCGGAATCGTCCCTTCGCTCTTGTAGCCGACGTCGACGAGAACCAGGTCCCCTTCGACGCGAATGACGCGTCCATTGACAATTTGATTGAGTGTGATATCGCTGCCGCCGCTGGCCAACTCATCGGCCGAGGTGCCCTCCATCGCGGCTGCTAATTCCTGCTCCCACTCTGCCTCGCTGAGGTCGAGGCCCCTTATCAAGTTGCGATTAACCATGTACGACTTGTCACTATCTCCGGCATCACGGGCTGTGGAAAACTCACCTTGCCGCTGGCGCTGGATGGCTCGTGGAGAGCGCGCTCGCGCGGTCGACTGAGATCGCCTGTCCGCCGGTGTTAGAGGTATCCCCACAGGCCGCGATCCCTGCGCAGGGACCTAAACAATCGACTCTGAGGGCAAGCCGCCAAATATATCAGTCTTGGGCGGTAGTCACAATCGGTGGTTGGCGCGGCGATTCGCTCGGTCGGGCCAGGTATTTGCCACATCGGCAGGCGGCTGGGTGCTATCACGCCACATGCGTGGCCGACGTCGTATGCTCGGCCACGCCAAGCCCGACCGGCTCTGCCGAATAGCAGCCCATGGCACGCAAGCGACTCTGTCGAGCCAGCCGATGGCAGCGGCGGATCCGCCGTTCGACTTCGGCGACGAGTTCTCGATCTTCGGCGGCCTGCGCCTCTGCGGGCATTATCGGCTCGCCGATATTCACATGGATCGTCGCCAGGCCGGGCAATAATTGGGTGCGCGGCCACGCCTGATAGGCGCCGTCGATGCCCATCGGCAGCAGAGGGACCTTGGCCCGTTTCGCGAGCGCCGAGAAACCAGGCTTAAGCGTCGCGACTTCGCCATCCGGCGTGCGGGTCCCCTCCGGGAAGATTAAAACGATTTGCCCGGCTTTCAGGCGGCGCAGCATTTCTTTCAATCCGGCCAGCCCCGGTCCTTCGCGGTCGAGCGGGATCGCGTCGAGCGAGCGGATCAGCCAAGCAAACGGGGCGAACCTGAATAATGTGTCGCGGGCCAAGGGACTCATCCGCCGATTCAATGTCAGGCCCACGATCAGGGGGTCGAAGAGACTCTGATGATTCGCCAGGACCAGCGCGCCTCCCTCGCGAGGCTCATACTCGCGCCCGCTGCAACGAACATGAAACAATGCGGCCGCCGACAGCCGGGCGCTGAACTGTATCGTGTCATATAACAGCCGCTTGGCGAGCGATCGATCGGCCATGATGGTGTTTGTCTCGCAAGCCTTGCCTCGGCCCGTCTTTATTGAATCGTTGAGCGCCGCCACGAAAGTGCCAACTCGGGTCCCCTATTTGGGCATCCGGGCCCGCACGAGCGCCTCCAAGCGATCGACGACTTCGTCCGCCGCCAGACCATCGGTGTTGACCACGATCGCGTCGACGGCCGCCACCAGCGGGCCGACATCGCGTCCCTCGTCGCGCTGGTCGCGCTGGTTCTGGTCGGCGAGCACTTCTTCCAAGCTTAGCTTTTCGCCGCGAGCTTCCAAGTCGCGCTGTCGGCGGCGGGCTCGCTCTTCGGCCGAGGCGGTCAGAAAGACCTTGCACTCGGCCCGAGGAAAGACGACGGTCCCCTGATCACGGCCGTCGGTCACTACATTGTCTTGCCCAGCGGCGCGACGTTGCAATTGGACCAGGTGCTCGCGCACGGCAGGGTTGTTGGCCGCGTAGTACGTGGCCGAGGTGACAGCCTGGGTGCGGATTTCGGCGGTCACGTCCTGGCCGTCGAGCAACGTGCGATTTTCTTGAACGTCGATGTTCAGGCCGCGGGCAAGTTCGGCCAGGGCGGCCGGGTCTTCCCAATCCAGGCCATGGCGCAGGGCCGCCAGTGCCACGGCGCGGTACATCGCGCCGGTATCGAGAAAACGGAACTCGAGCCGTGTCGCCAGCGAGCGAGCCGCGCTGCTTTTACCCGCTCCGGCGGGTCCGTCGATGGTCACAATCATGGCCGATGATGCTGCAAGGGACCCGATCCAGTCCTAGGTGATTATGCAGTCTCAACTAACTGCGCAATCGTGCTTCGATTTCCACCCACTCAAACGCCGCGACGTCGATCGTGACACAATCTCCGGCGACGGGCAACTCGGCCAGTGTCTCGCCCCGAAAATTAAGATGTCGTGCGTTCGCCACATCGCGCGGGGCGCGCAGTTGGACTCGCCCGGCAAGACCTTCGGTTTCGAGTAGTCGCACGCGAAACCCTCCGGTCTGTTCAGCGGTGCTCAATTTCGACCAGTGCGTGGCCACGACGTTCTTCGCATCGACATGGAACAGCCAATTCGTTGTGTGGGGTCCCGCCGGACGCGCTGCCGGTGCCACGCACACAACCGGTTGCAGCAGATCCAACGCCTGTTGCAATGGGTGCGCAATATCCAAGCCCACGCCGTAACGAAAATGTCGCTGTGTCTCGCCCTCCACCGCCAGCAGAGTATCGAGCATGCGTGGCCCCGAGCGACGATGATAGGGCAGGGCGCCCGTCAAGATCGTCGTACGGCTGCGCGCCGTGCCGATCTCGAGGTAATTGGGCGCTTCCAAGCGCTTGGCCTCGGTGAGTTGCCGCGCCCCGCCGACGTCGCGATAAAGCTCTGCCGCGACGTCAGGCCAAGCGAATCTTACCGCATAGTACGATTCCCAAGGATCGCCCATGACCGGCTGATCGAGTTCCAACTCGGTATCGACGACCAGCACGCGCGCCCCCCGCGCCAGTTGATAACGTTGCACGAAGCGGGCCAGCGCCTTTCCCTGGCGATCGATGAGTTGGCCGTGACTTTTGATTTCTCCTAGTGCCATCCCATTGTGCGTTGTCTCGATCCCGTCGGCTTTCATCTCGGCATATTCTGCCCCATCGTCAGGATCGCGCCAGATATCGCCCGGCTTGGGCTTCGGACCGGGCGTGCGAAATGCCAACTGGCTTGCCAGGCGGTTTCCCCGCTGGCCGAGGTCGTAGATCGCTTGCACGCCGCCCGAGGCGGGGCTGATCTCGACGCGTAGGAACTCGTTGGCGAGCGTATTCTCCTGAACGATTGTTTTCGTCCCTTTTTTCGTCGCGGCAGCAGACCCGCCTGGGGCAAGCCAGCAGAATCCCATGCCAGGCGTGTCGGCAACCACGAATCGTCGGCCGGCCGATTCCTGTGCTGCGACCACGGCACCTTCGACGGCCGGCAGCGCGGACAAGGCCGTCACATCGACCAGGCTGCGCTGCGCATAGCTTTGCGGGTTCACCAGCAAGAGGCCCGTGGCGTCGGTACCGCGCGGGGCGAGCGCGCCGGCCAACCGTCGACCCGCTGCAATTTGCCGCCGCTCGAGTTCATCCAAAGGGGCGTCGCTCGACGCGCTTGGCCCCTCGTGCGTTTCGCCCGCCGGGGCACCCACCATGTCGGCCAGCATGTGCAGGGTGTTCGTCGCGCATTGCCGGGCTTGCTGAAGGTGTTTGCCTGCCAGTCCGGAAATGGGGGACGATTCGTGATGTGCCACGGCCTGGCGCAGATAAGGTGCGCGGTAGCCGTCGGCTTTGAACTTGATAAGTTCGCCGGGGCTGGTCGTGTTGACGAAGTAATCATTCAGCGTGACGAACTTGCCGAGCACCGCGCCATAGGCGGCCATTCGTCTCAGGTCGCCATAGAAAGTGTCGGCCTGCGACGGCCAATGCGCGAAGACGATCGTGGCGACGTGATCCCGATCCATCGACTCGCCCAGTGTGCGCGGCAAACCCAAGAAGGTGTCGGCGCGGCTGGCATCCAGCGGCAATCGCACCAGCGCGTCGATGGCGGAATAGTCGAGCCCCTCCCAACGCACTTTGCTTTGCGCGGCCGTGGCAAAGCGTCCATCGTCGAGCGTGGCGTGTACGGCGCCAATAAAGCCCAGTCGCGAGAGGATTTGCGGCAGCAACGGTGAGAGTCCGAACCGCCGCCTGCCATAGACGCGCGGCGCTTGCCCGAGCAGGTCCTCAAAGATCTTGGCACCGGTATGGAATTCGTCGAGCGTCTCTTCGATCGGCAGCAGCGGCAATTCACGCTCGGCGCGTTCGCCACCAACGAGTGTGACCGTCCCATGATCGAGCGCCATGCGCAGCGCGGCGAGCGTTTCGGGCGCAGCGTGCGCCAGGTGTGCCAGCGTATCCCCCGCGATCAGCAAGTTCTGCGGAACGTCGCTGGCGAATTGTCGGCGCAGCGACTCGCCGACTGTAGTCGGAGCCACCAGCGTCAAATCGACTAAAAACGCGTCGACGGGATAAAAACGCTCGCGCGCTTCGACGAGCACCTCGAAGCTGTTCTGCAGGTGCCGCCGCGTGGCTTCGACATCCCCTGTCAGGCAAGCCCGGGCCGCGGCGAGGGCCTCGTTCTGCAAATGGACTTCGTCGATGTTGCTCATATAGCGCATTTGGCGCGTGAGCAATTCCACCGCCAGATAGCCGTAGCCCAGGGCCAGAAAATCGGCGGTCAGTTCGGGATCGAGATTCTCCTGTCGGTCGTCCAAGCCAGCCAAGGCGGCGGCCACGATTTCGTCACGGCGTTGTAATTTGCGGACGACATGCGCGCCTTCGCTCGTGGCTCGCGATGCCCAGCCGGCCAGCAACAAGGGCTCGCTGGTCGAGGGGATAACGATCAGCCGGCCGGACAGCGCGTCGGGCGGCCCGTCGGCCCGATACCAGGTCGGCAGCCGACCACAGGCGGCCAATAGCTGGGGGTGCCAGAGAGCCGACCAGGCGGCCAGCAACCCCTCGGCCGCCGCCCCCTCGTAGTGCGTGGGGAAGTCCTCCAGGCTGTGGCAGGGCAAGAGGACGCAAGCTTCTTCAAATTTCATGGCGGACAGCGATGGAGGACGAGCCGAAATGGCGATCCGTAGGGGCACGTGCGGGGAAATCCACGATAGCCCGGGCAGCGTCGGAAGTCGAGTCGCCGAAGCCATCTCCGGCGCGGGGTGGGTGGCGGCCGACCCGTCACCCGCGTTGGGCCCGACGCGAGCAATTACAAAATTCGCAGCCGACTCTTGCTCCGGCCTTTAATCTTGTTGACACTAGGAGATGTAAGTCAATAATTGGACTTGGAATAGAGCTCGGCAGTCCCGCGCGTCACATCGAGACCTTTTTCAGGTCGAGGGCTGTCGGTTTCGCCATATTTTACCGCCGGGCGGATCAGAGCAAGGGATTACAGGAATGGCCAGAAGTGATGCCGTTTGGGGTATCGATATCGGCCAATGTGCGCTGAAGGCGTTGCGTTGTCGTCCGGGTGAAGACGCGGCGCATGTCGTGGCCGATGCGTTCGACTACGTCGAGTATCCCAAGATTCTCAGTCAGCCGGAGTCCGATCCGGTCGCCTTGGTGCAGGAGGCACTGACGCAGTTTCTGTCGCGCAACAGCGTGCGTGGTGATCGCGTGGCGGTATCGGTGCCAGGTCAAAACGGTCTGGCACGGTTCATCAAGCTGCCGCCGGTCGAGTCGAAGAAGATCCCGGACATCGTCAAGTACGAGGCGCGGCAGCAGATCCCCTTCGCTTTGGAAGACGTCGTCTGGGACTATCAGAAGATGGTCGGCGGCAGCGAGGAAGAAGGATTCGCACTCGAGACCGAGGTCGGTCTGTTCGCCATGAAGCGTGATCAGGTGTTTCGCGCTCTGAAGCCATTCACGGACGCGGGCATTGAAGTCGACGTCGTGCAGTTGACGCCGCTCGCGCTATACAACTACGTCGCCTTCGACCAGATGCAGGATATGCCGGCGCCGGCCGACTACGATCCCGACAATCCGCCCCCGTCGGTCGTGCTGTTGTCGCTAGGAACCGACTCGACCGATCTGGTGGTAACCAACGGGTTCCGCGTCTGGCAGCGCAGCGTGCCGATCGGCGGCAATCATTTCACCAAGGCGCTCACCAAGGAATTAAAGCTCACCTTTGCCACGGCCGAGCATTTGAAACGCAACGCGGCCAAGGCCGAGGACCCAAAGGCCCTGTTTCAGGCCATGCGTCCCGTCTTCAACGATCTGTTGACCGAGGTGCAGCGCTCGATCGGCTACTTCTCGAACATTGATCGCCGCGCCAAGATCGGCCGCGTGATGGCCCTGGGCAATGCTATGAAGCTGCCCGGCTTGCAGCGTTACCTGGCGCAGAACTTGGGCTTCGAGTTTTCGCGCGTCGAGGATTTTCGCGGTCTTACCGGGCCGACGGTCGTCGACGCTCCGGCATTCAAGGAGAACTTGCTCAGCTTCGGCGTCTGTTACGGCCTTGCACTGCAAGGGCTCAAAGAAGCCAAGATCAAAACCAATTTGCTGCCGCGCGAGATCATGAAGGATCGTATGATTCGCGCCAAGAAGCCGTGGGCCGTGGGTGCCGCGGCCGCGCTGTTGTTAGGCTGCACGCTCAGTTATCTCGGCTACTGGCGCGTCTGGAATAGCGTACGCCTGAAAGACTATTTTGAGTCAGCCGTCAGCATGGCCGATGGCGTCGTCAAGAAAGCCAAGGGATTCGATTCGAGCTTTAACGAAGCGAAACAGAAGTACACCAAGACGGGCGACGTGGGGCAAAGCCTTATCCCTTCGGTCGATCGCCGCGAGCGATGGCTGGAAGTATGGAAGGCAATAAACCTCTGCCTGCCCGTCGACGAAGGAGAGCCGGCTGCCGACGTTACCAAGCGCAAGACGCTGAACATCGTGTCGATCCAAGCCCAGCACATGGACGATGTCGCTCCTTGGTATACCTCGGTACAGAGTTTCGATCATGGAGTGCCGGTCGACGCACCGCCGCCGGCAGAACCAGTGGCAGCCGACCCCAACGATCCCAGTGCTCCTGCGGCCACGCCCGAGCCGGCGCCTGCCGCGGCGGCCGATGCGAGCGCTTCATCGACAGGACCGACCGGTGCCGGCTGGATCATTCAGCTGCGGGGCCACCACTTTCACAACGATCAGCGCGATCCCATCAATAGCAGCGAGAATTATGTCAAGAAAACGCTGATCAAGAATCTCAAGGCCGGCAAGATTCCGCTCCCCGCAACAGACCGTGTCGCAGGCGGACCGGAAGAGATCGACATGACGAAGCTAGGCTTTGCCTTCCCCGTCGTGCTTCCTTCCGAGGGGCAATACTACCGCGTGGACTGGGATTACTCAGTCGACAAAGAAGACGAGGCAGGAGACGGCGCGGCCGAGGCTGTTGCGCCCACCAAGGGTGGCCAGGCCGTAAACCCGATCAAGCGCCGCCCTGCACCGCGGTGCGATTTCCTTGTTGAGTTGGTATGGCTCGACGAGCCGCCGAAAGAAGAGCCTGCGGCCGGAGCCGAAGAAGGCGCCGCGGCTACTGCGGAAGGCGCACCGCCCGCCGTCGCGCCGGCTGCACCCGCCGATGCGACTCCGGCTGAAACACCGCCGGCAGATGCCGTTCCCCCCGTCGAGGGCGCCGTACCTGCTGTCGAGGCGCCTGCGGCCGCGACGGAACCGAGCGACCAGCCCATGCCCCCCGCGGAGAACCCGCCGCCAGCCGCCGAAACGCCGGACGGCACGACGACACCTCCACCTGCGACCGACGCAGCCCCAGCGGGCACAGCCCCGGCCGCCCCGGCGACGGCCCCCGCGCCGCCGGCAGTTGCGCCACCGAACCCTTAGTCCAGGCACGCCACTATGGATCAGGTCAAAGTCTATCTTCGCCTGCTTAAGAAGCATCACTTCTGGGTGCTGTGCTCGATTGCTGCGATAATAGGTTTCCTCTGCTGGTGGTCGGGAACGAACAGCGTTGCGAATGAGACCAAAAGCAACGAAGGAATTGTCAAAGGGTCTGATAGTGCGCTATCGGGCGTCGACAAAGAATCGCGCCCTCCCAACGGCAGCTTTTCCGCGGGGGTTGCCGCCCGTGATGATGAGCTGAAGCAGAAGGTGCTCGCCGAGTGGAAGCAGCGCTATGACGAGCAGCAAAAGCTGTTCAGCTGGCCCGCGGATGTCGCCGAAGATATGGCGAGACTCAAGCCCGACTCGCCGATTGGGGACACTGTTCGTCGACTTTACAAGAATTTGGTTTTTCCCAAGGTGCTGGTCGACAAAGTTTTTCTTACGGCCGACTATCGACGGCCGGTCGAGGTACCCTCGGAGGAAGAGCCTGCGACCGAAGGCGAGGCAAAACCTGCCGCGGATGCGGCACCCGGCAGATCGCTGGCTGCGGCTGCGACCAGCGGCCCCACGATCGAGATGGAAGGGTTGGTTGTGTGGAACCCGGCGCATCGAGCGGCGCTCGAGCAGCGTTACAACTTCAAAGCCAATCCAGCGACTCCCACAACTATGAGCATCCGCTTGGCGCAGGAAGATGTGTGGATGCTGGAGAATCTTGCCAAAGTCATTCGGCAGACCAACGAGGGAGCTTTGGACATTATCGCGGTGCCCATCAAGCGCATCGACACGCTCGAGATCGCACAGTGGGCAATTAACGACGCGGTGGCCGGTAGTCCCAGAGTTTTTGTCGAAAAAACGGATGGCGGGGGCACGTCTGCCGCCGGAATGGGAGCAGCCAGTTTAAGTGCCGGCGGGACAGCGGGGCCAGAGGTTGCAGCCGACGCTTCGCAGGAGGAAAAGGAAAAAGCCTCGGACGAAGAACTGCTGAACGGTCGCTACATCGGCGATACCGGCGTGCCTTTGACGGCAGCCGAGCAACCGTATGCGGAATTCCGGCTGATGTTTGTCCGCATGCGCGTCGTCATTGACCAGCGGAAAATTCCCCAATTGCTGGTGAATTGCGCCAACGCTCCCATTCCCATCGAAGTCGTCCGCTGCACCATGTTCGATCCACTTGTATCCTCGGGGGGAACCCCCGGTGCCAGCCCGGCGGCCGGTGGTGGACTACGCGGTATGGGAGGCGGCGGGGCGGGGCCACAGCCGGCCCAGCAGAACGCCGGCGGAGGAAAGAACGACGACATCGAGCCCAACCCCCAGGATGTGACGTTCGAGGTCTGCGGCTTGGTGCAACTCTATAATCCTCCGGATGAGACCAAGCTAGGCACCGGCACAGCAGCCGATCCGGGCAAACGCCCCAACGGCGTGCCCACAGCCGGGGTAAAAACACCAAGAAACTTTATTGGCTCGACGACTGGTGGTGCGGGAGGCCTGCGATAGTCCAGCTGCCTCTGTGATGTGATCGAGTCTAGGCAATGACTTGTCGGGGTTCAACGGGATCGGGCGCGGCGCAGGAGTGAGAGCAGATTATGAAATTCAAAATTAAGAAGATCGACAAAGCGCAGGCCGTCGAACTGCTTTCGGCGCACGTGGAGAAGGCGGTCTTCGGGGTCTTCATTCTCGGCTTCCTGATGTTTTTCGTGGGCGCCCTGAAACAGAGCCCGTATCCCAAGACACCCCTGCAACTCAACGGTGATGCGCAACGCGTCAGCAGCAAGGTCGATAGCTCGACATTCGATCCTGCGACCGACGTGCCGGTCGTCAAAGATCTGCCCAAGGCCGAGGAGGTCGCGGCGAGGTGGGATACGCGCGAGTCGTGGAACCGGCCGATCTCGGACAGCAAAAAACGCCGCCCCGAGCCTAAGTATCTGGCCCTGCAAGACGTACACGTGGCCACAGGCTACGGCGCGATTCCTATTCGTGTTGCCAACGACGATCCTGCTGCCGCTGCCGCCGTCGCCCCGCGCGCTGCTGCGGCACCGCCACCCGGCGGCGGGCTTGAGGAACTAAAGCGCAACGCGGGACGTGGTGGCTTAGGAGCGGGGGCCCGGCCCGGCGGCCTTGGCGCTCCCGGCTTAGGCGGCGCCCCTGCAGCCGCGGCACCCAGTGGCAGCACGCTCAAGGGCATGCAATGGGCCGTCATCACGGGGTTGGTACCATTTGCCAATCAGTTGAAGGAGTATCGGAGCGCTTTTCGTGACGTGCGCTATGCCAATGATCAGCTGGATTTTCCCCAATACGATTCGTTCGAAATTGAGCGGGCCGAGGTTTTGCCCGATAGCGCCGCGGTTGACGATGCGAAGATGAAATGGGTGGTCATCGATCGCAAACGCACCGCTGATCTGGAAGCGACGTTTACTCAAACGGGCACCGATCCCGTCGATCCGGTGTTTGAAGATCCGGCGATCTGCCGGCCGCTCCCCTACATCAACGGAAAAGAACATGACAAGTCCGTGGCGCATCCCAAGATTCCAGTAGGCGCGCAGAATCTAGGAGCGGGGCAGGCCAACGTTGTCGGAGCCCGCGCGGCGCCCGCTGCGGGTGTTGGTCTGCGCGCGGTGGCGGCTGGAGCTGCGGGGCGTAATGGTCTTATGGGTAGCCTGGGCGGCGCTCGGGCAGAAAGTGTGCAGACGGGTCCAAAAGTCGAATATAAGCTGTTCCGCTTCTTCGATTACACCGTACATCCGGGTAAATCGTACAGGTATCGTGTCAAACTGGTGCTGGCCAATCCCAACTACAAAGTCGCGCAGCAGTACTTGGCGAATGGCCAGTCGACCAAGGGGCCCACGAGAGATGCTGCTTGGAGTGAGATTTCGCCAGAAGTGGCGATTCCGCGCGGATTCAGCTTGCTAGCCGGTGGCGTGAAAAAAGCGAGTGGACTAGCCGAGCAGAAGATTGAAGTGCTGGTACGGATGTGGGATCCGAAGGAAGCTGTCGACGCTTCGCGCGTGGCCGAGCTGATTCGCGGTCAGGTCGCCAATTTTCCGACCGAAGACACCCCCATCGAATTCAACCTCGTCAAGCCGATCACATTCAAGACCGACACGCTGGTATTGGACATGACCGGGGGAGATTCCATTCCCAACGCAACGCGAACCAAGGGGCCTGGTCAATTGTTGGTGATGGAACCTGGCGGTCGGCTGGCCGTGAAGAGCGAGTTAGCGGATTTAGATACGTATGAGAGCACCAAGGTCCGATTGAAAGAGTTGAAAGACCAGCAGGACGCCGCTAAGTCCACGGATTCCGCGGAAGAAGCGGATGACAAGCCGAAGAAGAAAAAGAAGACCGAGGCCGCCGGTGGCGGCGGCTTGCGCGGCGCCGCCGAAGCGGCGGGCAAGGGCCGGCGGAATCCGTAGTAATGCAAGTTTCTCTTGAAAGCGTGTCGCGCCACCGGGTGGTAATCTGCAGCGTGCTTTCGGGCCGCTAATGCGGCGCCCGCTTGTGCTGTCGCTTACTGCAGGCGCCCGCGGTCGCTTCGCAGCAGCAATATCAGGGCGGCTCGGGGGCGGGGACTGTCATCCGCGTCCCTCTCATTCTTCGCCACTCTTCCTGGTGGCTCTGTCTTGCCCGGACCATCAGCTTGCTTTGCTAGCATGCGGCGCTAGCGGGGTCCGCGAAATTCCGCGTTACGGCCTGTTTTGATTCAAGTGATATTGACCGCCAACCGGCCTGCGGGTACTTAACCGCCTCTCTTCTTCCGAGTTCAAGTTCCATGTCAGTCTGCGAGCCACGGCTCACCGCGGTGGCTCATTGTCCGAGCATACGATTACGCTGGTTATGCACCGGCCAAGGTGCTGGTCGGCCTTAGCTAACCAGCGATGTTGTAAATCGGCGCAGCAACTTAGCCGCCCCCGTTCCCGATCATTCGGCGTTCAAAATGAATCCAATGTGTAATCGCACCTTGATGGCTACCCCTCAGTCGCGTCCGCAAGTCCGCGGCTTTCAGTCTTGGGCCTCTATGGTCAAGCGACTCCCTGTGAAGGAGAGCGTGTTGAAAGCGACGCCTCAATTCGTCGTGGGCATGCTGCTAGCGGCCCTCTCGTTCAGTGCCTTGTGTCAAACTGCCAGCGGTCATCCGGCCACTGTCGTGGCGTGGACCGGCATGGCGGCGGTTGGCCAAAGCGGCGCACGCAATGCTGATCCGAAACGCGAGGTGGCCTCGCTGTTGGCACGGGCACGCAAGGCGATGGCCGAAGCAGACTGGGAGACGGCCGAGACGCTGATCTCGAAGGCCGACGCCCAGCACGTGCAATTCGGCAAGCTGTACTTTGGAGACACGCCCGAGAAGGCCCGTCGCGAGCTGGAACATCTTCGTCCCCTGGACCGCGCCCCCGGACAAAAGGAAGGGTCGTCGCACAAGCGTTCCGATGCGCTGTCGCAGATTCCGCCCGCAGAGCAGGCGCTCGGCGCGAACCGAAAAAGTGGCGCTTCCGCTCAGCTGCCCGTGGCGCAGTCGCAGGCCGAGCAGAAATCGAGCCGCGCCCGGTTGAACAATGCGCGCGGTCAGGCATCGCAGCGCAACGAGCAAGCGTTTCCGCCGATGGGCGAGCGGTCCCCCGCGGGTGCAACCAATCCGTTCGAGGCGGTCGATCGTGCCGAGGCCCAAGCGGCGATGGTCACACGTCTGCCGGCCACGACGCCGCCAGTGGCGATGCCCCCCGTCGAATCGGTGCCTGCGGAGATCGCCGCGGGGCTGGAGAATGCGGTCAGTGTGGGTGTGCAGAATGCCGTGGGGGGCGACCCCAGCCGGGCCCAGAGCGACAGGTTGCTGTTAGCATCTCGCAAGGCCATGGCCGTGGGAGATGCGACGCAGGCCGCGCGCCTGGTGGCGCAGGCCAAGGCGTTGGGCGTGGCCTACGACCTGCACGAAGACAACCCGGCGAAAGTCGAGGCAACGATTCAGAAAGCAGCCGAGCTGGCGAAACTGGCCGCCAATAAAGAGTCTGAGGGCTATCGCCGTAAACATGCCGAGCTGCTGATGTCGCAAGCCGAGACCCTGCTGTTGTGGCGTGAGTATGACGATGCGGAGCGACTGGCGAACGACGCTTCGCGCCTGCCGGTCGCTTACGGACCATTCGATGCCAAGCCGGACGATCTGCTCGGCCGCGTGGCCGCGGCACGACGACGTAGCGGACGATTCAAGGACAATGCGGTCTCTCCCGCGGGACTAGATGTCCCCGCGGAGAGCAATTTTGCCGCCTCACCGAGCAGAGCGACCATTCAGCAACCCGCAGCCGGCGCACGCGCGCCAGGCATGCCCGGTGTAGCGGCCGCTCGTCCCGCCGGTGCCGCGCAGCGGGCCATTTACGATTCCTCGCGCGATACGACGCAAAACATTCCCGTTACCGCCACCGATTCTCGTGCAGGCGCGACCGAAGATCTGTTCCGCATCCCTGACGATACCAGTGTGGGCGCCAAGCGCGTCAGCGGCGAGGTGCCGGCCGAAATCAGCGATGAAGAGACTGCTCCTCCCGCGCAAAGCAGCGTGCAGATCGTGCCCGAGAAGGTCCCGGTTCCTCTCGAACCATCGGTCGGCTCGCTTTTGAAGAAAACGACGGTCGACCAGCAAGTGCTGGCGCGCAAGGTCATCGCCGACCTTGCCGCGCAGCGCAGTGAAGCCAAGCGGTTGCAGACCGGCGATCCGAAGCGGTCGCTGGAAATCCTGCAACAAGCCCGCGTAATGGTCGAAAAATCCGGTCTGGACCAGGAAACACGCGACCGTTTGCTGCGCAGCGCCGATCGCGGCATTGCCGACGCCGAACAATACATCGAGACCAATCGTCCGCGGATCGAGCTGGAAGATCGCAACAGGGCCGTCAAGGACGAAATCGATCGCGAACAGAAGGTCAAAGTCGAAGTGCAGGAGAAGTTGGCCTACGAGGTCGACCAGTTCAACAAACTCGTGGACGAGCAGCGGTATGCCGAGGCCGAGGTCGTGGCCAAGCGGGCCATGGAGATGGCGCCGCACGAGGCAGTCGTCCAGCAGCTCCAATTGCAAGCACGGTTCCTGCGCCGCCTGGCGAACACCAAGGGAATTCAAGCCGACAAAGAAGACGGCTTCGTCGAAGCGATGAACTCAATCGACGCGGCAGCCACGCCGTTCGACGATCGGAATCCGATCCGCTTCACCGACGTCGACAAATGGAACAAGCTGAGCCAGAGCCCGTACCGTAAGAAGCTCGAAGGCCGGTCGCATCGCAGCGAGAAAGAAATCGAAATCGACAAGAGCCTGAAGACCCCCGTCTCGCTCAAATTCCATGATGCTCCGCTGAGCGAGGTGATGGACCATCTGAAGACCCTGGCGGGCGTGAACATTCATTTGGATCCGCGCGGGCTGGCGGCCGAGGGAATGACGAGCGACACGCCGGTGAATATCGATCTGACCGAGCCCATTTCTTTGAAGAGCGCGTTGAACCTGATCCTGGAACCGCTGCACCTCAGCTACATCGTTAAGAACGAGGTGCTGAATATCACCAGCGAGGAAATGCGGGACGGCGAGGTCTATACCGACACTTACAACGTGGGCGATCTGATCGTGCCGATCCCCAACTTCACGCCCGATGGCAACATGGGTTTGACCGGGGCCCTCAACAGTGCCCAGGCCAATGCCCGCGCCGGCATGGTGGGGGGCGTCTACTCGGGCGACGTGCCCTTGGCGGTCGCCAGCGCCAGCGGGGCCAATACGAACGCCGTCATGGATCCGCGCGTGTTGGCGCAGATGGCCAGCATGGGGGCGCCCATGGCCAGCGTGGGCCAGCCTGGCGGTGGAGGCCCCGGCGGATTGAGCGGCGGCGCGCAGCCGGATTTCGACAGCCTGATCGATTTGATCGTGCAGACGATCCAACCGGAGAGTTGGGATGCCAACGGCGGCCCCGGCACGATCACGCGATTCCAGAACAACTTGAGCCTGGTGATCAGCCAGAAACAGGACGTACACGAGGAGATCGCGCAACTGTTGTCACAATTGCGTCGTCTGCACGACTTGCAGGTGACGATCGAAGTTCGCTTTATCACGCTCAACGACAACTTCTTTGAGCGTATCGGCGTCGACTTCCAGATGAGCTTGCAAGATTTTGCCCCGGCCACCTTGGTCGGGTCGTCAAACGTGGGCACGCTGGGCCAAGGCCCCGCACTGCAGAGCTACGATCCGCAGCTGACACAGGCCACGTCGGCTACGGTCGGTACGCAGGGTGCCGGGCTGAATCAGTTCACAGACAATTTGAATATCGACCTGAGCCAGGGAAGCTTTACGGCCGCGGTTCCGCAGTTCGGCTCTTACTCGGCCGGCACCGGTGCCACGCTGGGCTTCGCCATCCTCAGCGACATCGAAGCCTATTTCTTCATCGAAGCTTCGCAAGGCGACCGCCGCAGCAACGTGCTGCAGGCCCCGAAAGTAACGCTCTTCAATGGCCAGCAGGCTTTCGTATCGGATACTTCGCAAAGCCCGTTCGTGATCAGCGTGATCCCCGTCGTGGGCGATTTCGCCGCGGCACAGCAACCGGTGATCGTGGTGCTCTCGGAAGGAACGATGCTAACCGTGCAGGCGGTCGTGTCCGAGGACCGGCGCTTCGTGCGATTGACCTTGGTGCCGTTCTTCAGCAGCATCGGGGCCGTGAATACATTTACCTTCACGGGCTCCAGCAGTTCGACATCGAACAGTGCCTCGCAAGGTGCCACCGACAACACGACCGGCCGATCCAACGCGACAACCACGGTGACCGAGGGTACGACGGTCCAGTTGCCGACGTTCTCCTTCGTCAGCGTGAGTACCACGGTCAGCGTGCCTGACGGCGGTACCGTCTTGCTGGGCGGCGTAAAGCGGTTGAGCGAAGGCCGCAACGAATTCGGCGTACCTATCCTCAACAAGATTCCGTACATCAACCGCTTGTTCCAAAACACCGCGATCGGCCGGCAATCCGAAAGTTTGATGATGATGGTCACGCCGCGAATCATCATCCAAGAAGAGGAAGAGTTTAATCTGACCGGCCAGAACCCACCGAATCCGTAAACGGGGGGCTCGACCTCCAGAGTGCGGAAATTCCTGCGGCTCCCGCTAAGAGCGGCGCGCGGCTAGAATGCCGGCCGGGCAGTCCCTGTGAACCTGGCCTGGAGCGTGCGCGTGTCCCCTCGTACTTGGATCATACTCGGCGCGATCTTTGGCGCGCTGGCGGTAGGCACCGGCGCCTTTGGCGCTCACGGCCTCAAGGACCGCCTGGCTGCGTCTGGGCGTGGGGAGGTTTACGAGACAGCCGCGCGTTACCAGATGTATCACGCACTGGCGCTGGTGCTGGTCGGCCTGTTGGCACTGCACAGTTCGTCTGTCTGCTTGAACGTGGCAGGCGCGTGCTTCGTGGCGGGCATCTTGGTCTTTTCGGGCCTGCTGTATGCCTTGGCGCTCGGCGGACCTAAGATCCTGGGCGCAATTGTGCCGCTAGGAGGCACGGCCTTTATCGCGGGCTGGGTGGCCCTGGCAGTGGCTGGCCTGATGCTGACAAAAAAATAGCCCGGACCGCGCGGCGTTGCGGCCGAACGATCCGGGCTTGAATCACGCCCGCGACTGCTTGCTTGCCGGCATTGCCGGCCGTGCGGCAGGGCGCTTACGCCGGTGCCAACTCCTCCAACTCACGGGCGAGCCGCTTGCGGGCCACGTGCAATCGGCGCTTGATGGTGCCGATCGGCGAATGGAACGCATCGCTCATCTCGACCAACGACTGGCCCTGAACGTAGAACGCCTCTAACGTCTCGCGATCCAGATCGCGCAGTCGCCGCAATCCGGCGCGAACCTGGCCGGCTCGCTCGTTATCGAGCGCCACGGACAACGGCGTGCACCGCTCGATACAAGTTGCTTCCAGCGTCTCACGATCAGTGGGTATCACAGGTCCACCGCGTAGCGACCGGTTGATCGCCATCCGCGTGGTGATCTGGCGCAGCCAGCCGCCGAAGCATTCGGGCTCGCGCAATTGGCTGATCTTGCGCATGGCCTGCACGAACACCTCCTGCGTCAGTTCCTGCGCCTCGGCGTGATTCCGCAAGCGACGCAAGGCGATGCCGTACACGGCCCGCTCGAAACGCTCGACCAACTGGCCGAACGCCTCGCGGTTGCCGCGCTGCGCGGAGCGTACCTGGGCTGCTAACAGGACCTTTTCTCGTGTTGCTTCGGTCAGAACGATCATGGCTCTCTCCGTGAAAAACCGTGCACACGCACGGTGCAAAGGATCAGGTAACGCATCCGGATCGTGCGGAAAGGAACGAAAAACGATCCTTCCCAGCGCGGCTCGGGCTGCCGTCCGGCGTCGTCAGACTGTCAGGTTCTTAGATTCGCTTGTGGCGGATTTAAGAACCGACCCTAACGACCGCAAGGTGCGGCATAACGCTGAGCGTATGCCAGCACCTCGACAGCCCACGCATACTGGAAACGACGAGATACAACGTCGTTTCCACGGCGTGGGCTGCGGCGGCTGCTGCCGGTTTCATGGCGCGCTTAAGCGCCCGCGTAAAACCGACTAGCACCTGCGAGAGATGCCCTGATGTGGGCTGCGCATGCGTCACGGTGCGCACCACATCAGCCGCGGCGACGACGATCCAATCCTGGCAATTTGCGAGGATGGCGATCTGCGTGTTGCGAATGATGTTGGTACGCATCTTAGGCTCCGTGCGCTGGGCGCTTTTGGAGAGAACGGAAAGAACGAAACTTTCTCCGGCGACGACAATCGACGCCGGACTAATCTGCTCGTTTCACTGGCCCGCGGGATCGAAAAGGACTGCCGCCCTCGGCGGCCTGTCATCATCGAAAAAACCGACGGCTAGTTAAGTAAGCCTGTCACGCTCCTGTCCCAAAGTCAATGCGGAACAAGAGCCCGACCGGCAGCTAGCGAACCAATTGCCCGCCGCATGCCTCATGGACAGTTCATCGGGAAAGAGGTTCGCCCAAAAATGCAAAATATTTCTGGTCGGCGACTGAGGATCCACCAATGGGCCCTGGCCGCTTGACGCTAAGGTCAACCACTGTCAGACTTTGCCTCATCGAAGTCCGCTCGTTTTCTCGGCCTGACCATGGGCCGATGGCTGGCGGCCAAAGCAGCCTTCCCGCCCCCCCCGACGTTGAGGACCAGACGATGAGTCGCTTTCGTGAGCTATTGGCCGCTGACAAACTGGTGCGGGTATTCGCTTTGGGTCGACTTACCCATCCGGTCACCATCGACATGTTCGGCCTGGCCGGCGGCTTTCACGGGTTCTGGCTCGATCAGGAGCATTGCGGTCTCAGCTATCAAGAGGTGCAGCTGGCCGCCGCCTGCGCACGGGCCAACAACTTCGATTGTTTTGTGCGCATGGCTCCGACCGACTATGCCCTGGTCACACAGAATCTCGAGGCGGGCGCGGGTGGCGTGATGGCCGCCCAAATCAAGTCGGCCGCCCATGCCGAGCAATTTGTCACCTGGGCCAAGTTCGCGCCGCGCGGATTGCGCGGACTGAACACTTCGGGGCGCGACGCCGACTACACCCACAAGTCGCAGCAACAATTTGCCACGGACGCCAATCGCGACCAGTTCCTGGCCATGCAAATCGAAACGTTGGGAGCGCTTGACGAGGTTGACGCGATCGCCGCCAATGACGCCGTCGATTTATTGTTCGTCGGACCCAGCGACCTCTCGCAGGCCATGGGCATTCTGGGCCAATTCTCGCATCCGCGGATGCTCGAAGCGCTCGACCACGTGGCGGCTGCCTGCCGACGACACGGCAAGCACTGGGGCACCGTGGCCCCCAACCCAGAATACACGCGCTGCTGCTACGACAAGG